>JAISYA010000169.1 GCA_031270205.1 Treponema sp. | reverse complement strand
CGCAAACAGATGTATCATTCTCCATTACTCTGATATGGAGGTTTAGATGAAGCGAATTCTACTTGCCTGTGGTACGGCGGTTGCTACTTCGACGGTGGTGACGAGCCGCTTGAATGACGCGATGAAAAAAAGGGGGCTTGCCGGTAAATATACGTGCAGTCAATGCAAAATCGCCGAAATTCTCTCAAAAGTTGCCAATTTTGACATTCTAATTGCCAACGCCAAAGCGCCTCAGGGCGTTACTATCCCTACCATTAACGGGCTTCCCCTTTTAACCGGCGTCGGCGCTGAAAAGGTCTGGGACGAAATCGCCGAACTTATCAAAGCGGAATGATTTTTCCCCTTTACGGGGCGTTTCGCGGGAAAATTGGTCAAACTGACGTCCGGCGGGGTTTTCCCCAGAGGGAAGCGGCTAATCCTGTCCGGGCGCGTGTTGAAATTTCAGTTTATCAGGAGGAAAGGACGATATGCAGGATTTTTTAGGTGTGATCATAAAAATATTTAATGTGATTCAGGCGCCGGGCGCCACAGTAATGATGCCGGTTATCATTTTCATTCTCGGTATTGTGCTGGGGGCGCCGGCAGGGCGGGCGCTCAGGGCCGGCCTTATTGTCGGCGTCGGTTTTGTCGGTCTGAATCTCGTAACCGGTCTTTTGGGCGGCGCTTTGGGTCCCGCCGTACAGGCCATGGTGTCGAGGTACAGTCTGACCATGGACGCGGTAGACATCGGCTGGGTGCCTGCGGCGGCTATTGCCTTTGCTTCACAAATCGGCGCCCTTATCATTCCGGTGGGCATTCTGGTCAATGTGGTGATGCTCCTTACCGGGACCACCCAGACGGTCAATGTGGATATCTGGAATTACTGGCATTTTGCGTTCACCGGCGCGATGGTTGACAGCCTTGGCCAACTGCTCGGTATGGGAAGCGGCCCCGCCTACGCGATGGGGCTTGCCGCCGCCGCGCTGAACATGGTGATTGTCATGGTACTTGCCGATCGCTCCGCGGGCGGCCTTGAAAAGTACAACGAGCTGCCCGGTATTTCCATTCCCCACGGCTTTACCGCGGCCTTTGTGCCGATTGCCGCCCTGGTCAACCTGATCCTGGACAAGATTCCCGGGATCAACAAGATCAAAGTGGACATGGAAGTCATCCAGAAACGGCTCGGCGTATTCGGCGAACCGGTTCTTATCGGCGTGGTTTTCGGCCTTATTATCGGTTTCCTTGCCGGTTACTCTCCGGTACAGGTTTTCCAGATGGCCATTCAGATGGGCGCCGCGCTGGTGCTTATCCCCAAAATGGCCGCGCTGCTTATGGAAGGGCTTATCCCCGTTTCAGAAGCCGCCCAGAATTTTATCGAAAAGCACTTCAAGGGCCACGGCAAGATTTACATTGGTTTGGATTCGGCCATCGGTATCGGCCACCCCATCTGCCTTACCTGCGCCCTTATCCTGGTCCCGATAAGCATCTTCCTTGCGGTTATTCTTCCGGGAAACCGCATGCTGCCTTTCGCGGACCTTGCCGTAATTCCCTATATTTTCGTCTTGATCATTCCGATTACCAAGGGTGATTTTTTCCGCTCCCTGGTTATCGGTTTAGTTCTGATGATCGTCATGTTCTACTGCGGAAGCAGCCTGGTGGAGCTTTTGATGACTACCGCCGCCAAAGCGGATCCCGCCACTTATGCTCCCAGCGTGTACGTCGGCAATTTCTCCAGTATCTGTGACGGATCAAATCCGCTTACCTGGGCCATTATCAACATTTTCAAACTCAAGTGGCTTGGGGCGATTGTGCTGACGGCAATCTCCGTAGCGCTGGCGGTCTGGAACCGGACTTTGATCAAAAAAGAAGCCAAGTCCGCCGCGTAAGCGTTTTTACTTTTGGTGAAGACCCGCCGTATAGCCGCTGCGGCGGGTTTTTTTTGCGTTGGATGATCGGGGAGAAACAATGGAACGTATGTATGAATTTGAAAAGAATGCGTACCGAAACAAGGTAGTGCTGATAAATTACCTGTTGATCGGCATTTTTTGTTATGCGATTTACCGAATTGTCTTTGTGCCGAAATATGCCGTACTCTGGGCGCTTGCCATCGGGGTTTGCGTGTATGCCCTGGTAAACAGCTATCTGCGAAAGGCCAATCCCCGGATTATTACAGTCACTGACGAGGAAATTGTTTTTTCTTCTTTTGGCGAAAAGCGTTTTGAAATAGCCAAATTAACCAAGTTCAGAGTAAAGGTTTCAACGCCGAATTATCAGGTGTTGCTGCGTGTGGCTGATTCGGAGGGCCGCCGCGGATCGTTCTGGGTTGTCTATTCCCTTTTCAGCGATAAAATGGATCTGCTGGGGGAGTTTGATTATCTGGAACGGAAAATACACCCCGAATCACTGCGGTTCAGGGGACGGGATACACTGGGGGTGTCCCGCCCGGCGAAGGACTGATTTCTGATTTCAGGTATGCCTTTACGTCTTCTTCGGTGTCCATAGAAACGATTTTTTCGGCGATTTTCCGGCAGAGGCCGGAATCCAGGCCGCGGATTTGGGCTATGGTTTGGGGAAGGGCCGAAGCGGTAACACTGAGTTCGCTTACTCCCAGGCCGATAAGAACCGGTATGGCCAGAGGATTGCTGGCCAGTTCGCCGCATATTCCGGTCCATTTGCCGTTTTTTTCCGCGGCGCGGGCGGTAATGCCGATGGCCCGCAGTACCGCGGGACTGAAGGCCCGGTAATAGGAGCCAAGCTCCTCATTTCCGCGGTCAACGGAAAGAATGTACTGCGTTAAATCGTTAGTCCCTATACTGACAAAAGCCGCTTCGCGGGTAAGTTCATCGGCCAGGAAAACCGCCGCCGGGGTTTCTACCATCACCCCCAGGGGAGGATCGGCGCGGTGTTTTATTCCCGCGGATTTCAGTTCTTCCGCGGCCCGCGTAACCAGTTCTCCCGCTTTGCGGAATTCCCAAAGCGAGGATATCATCGGAAACATGATCCTGATATCCCCGTGTACCGCGGCCCGCAGCAAGGCCCGCAGCTGGACCAGGAACAGTTCCTCGTACTTAAAACAGAGCCGTATTCCCCGCAGGCCCAGAAAGGGGTTTTCCTCTTTGCGCAGGTTCAGGGCTTTTACTTCCTTGTCGCCGCCTATGTCCAGGGTTCTGATAATCAACATGCCCCCGGCAAGTTTTTTGGCGGCCTCCGCGTACACCCCGTACTGTTCGTCTTCCCGGGGAAGATCCCCCTTCAAAAAAAGAAATTCGGTACGGAACAGGCCGACGCTTTTTGCGCCCAAATCCCGCGCGTTGGCAAGATCGTCCAGAGAGCCGATATTCGCGGAAAGGGTGATTTTTTTGCCGTCCCGCGTAACTGTTTCCAGGTCTTTCATTTTAAGAAAATTTTCCTGCCGTTTCCGGTACTCGCTTTTATGGATTTCCAGTTCCCGCTGTTTGGCCGCGCCGGGATTGATGTAAATACGGGCCGCTTCAAAATCCCGCACATCCAGAACGATAAAATCGTTCTTTTTAGCCTGCCGCGTTATCTCCGCCGCCCCCACCGCCGCGGGAAGCGAAAGGCTTTTCGCCAGTATGGCCACGTGGGAGGTAAGCCCTCCCCGCTCGGTAACAAAGCCCTGAATATGCTTCCGATCCATCATTGCGGTATCGGAGGGCAGCAGTTCTTCCGCGATGACAATGCTTTCCGGCGGAAGGGCGGAGAGGTTTACCTCTTCTTTTCCCAAAAGGTTACGGAGAAGGCGCTTGCACACGTCGTTTAAGTCCGCCAGGCGCTGGGCGTTGCAGGAGCTGTCGTCCATTTGGGAAAACAGTTCCGCGTACATTTTATACGTCTCTTCCACCGCGGTTTCCGCCCGGCAGGGGCTTTCATCAAGTTTGTCGGTAATTTCCCGCTTAAAATCATCGTCCTCCAGAACGGTCATTTGGGCGCGGAAAATATGCCCGTATTCCTTCCCCAGGTTCCCCGAAAGGGTCTGTTTGATCCGGTCAAGCTCTGCAAACGAGCGGCGGAACGCTTCGTCAAGCCGGTTTTTTTCCGTTTCCGCGTCTTCGATACTGGAGGGGTCGTAGCTTAAATCAGGCGCCTTGAAAACATAGGCCTTTCCCGAACAGATTCCGGGAGACGCGGTTAAACCCAGAAGCGTCTTCATGCGTTGTTTTCTTCGTCCATGCGGGAACCCACGGCGCGGTACAGGATGTCGTAGATAGCCCCGGCGGAAGGGGCGTTCAGAATGGCGTCCAGCACCTCGTTGTCTGAATAGGCGGTGATAAGCACATCCAGCATAAAGCCGATTTTTTTCTTTTCCTTGAGGGCAAACATGGAAATGAGCTGCACCGGGATTTTTTCGTCGGGATCGCCCATTGAGGAAAATTCCAGCGGCCGGGCAAGGCGGGCAAAGAGGATCACCGATTCGTTTACATGCTCGGCGTCCGTGTGGGGAATAGCGATTTTATGCCCTTCCATGGGAAGGCCGGAAGGGTACAGCCGTTCCCGTTCCAGTATCGCCTCGGGAAAGCTGTCTTTTACATATCCTTTGGAAAGGAGGATTTGACACATTGCCGTCAGCGCCGCTTCTTTGGTTTCCGCTTCAAGATGTGCTAGTATACAATCGGGTTTTAAGACTTCCTCAATTTTCATGTCTCTACAGCGTCTCCTTCCAGAGCAGTCTATAGGGTAAGAAACCGCCCTCAGGCGATTTTGGGGGCGTATACTGCGCAAAGCGCAACAAACTGCTAGACTTATGTTATCATACCATTTTGGATATTTGTCAAGTTTTTTTATTTTTTTTTGCATCTTTTTTGCTTTTTTATGTGTTCGATACACCGGGAAAAGGGAACGGGGTTGATGAAACAGCAGCGGCTCACCAAACAGTTTATGTTCCTGCGGGTGCTTGCGGCCCTTTTGGGCTTTATCCCGCTCATCATGATTCCCCCGCTGATCCTGGCCGCCGCGCTTGGCGAAGCGGCGATGATCCGGGCCTTTGCCGTTCCCATGCTCGGTATCACTGCGGCGGCGCTGCCGTGTTTTTGCTCCCTGCGAAAAAAGAAACTCAAGCTGAACGCCCGGGACGGCTTTATGCTGGTATTTGTTACCTGGGCGCTGGCGAGCCTGCTGGGCGCGATTCCCTTTTGGCGGGCGGGACTGAGTATCAGCGACGCGGTTTTTGAAAGCGCCTGTACCTTTGCCACCACGGGCGGTACCACGGTGAGCGACCTGGAAGCGCTGCCCCGCGCGCTGCACTTGTGGCGCAGCCTGGCCCACTGGTTCGGCGGTATTGGGATTGTGCTTATTGCCGTGGCTTTTATGCCGCTGTTGGGAATCGGCGGTTTTCAGCTTATCAAGGCGGAAGCGCCGGGGCCGGAAAAAGAAAAAATCACCCCCAAAGTAGCGGATACCGCCAGGCTGCTCTGCGCGACATACGGGATTCTGACCCTGGCCCTTTTCGGCCTCTACCTTGCGGGGGGCATGGGCCTGTTCGACGCGCTCTGCCACAGCCTGACAACCATGGCCTCCGGCGGGGCAAGCACCCGCAACGCCGGACTTGCCGCCTTTGATTCCCCCTTTATCGATGGGGTTTCCACCGTGTTCATGCTGCTGGCGGGCCTTAACTTCAACCTCTATTACCAGCTGCTGCGGGGAAAATTCAGGGGCGTCTGGAACAACACCGAAGCCAGGGCATACTTCGCCATTTTCATCATCGCCGCGGCGGTCATCACCCTATCGCTAATCCCCGTGTACGGCTCGGCGGCCGAAGCCTTGCGCTACGCCGCATACCAGACGGCCTCGATCCTTTCCACGACCGGCGCCGTCATCACCGGTTATGAAGCCTGGCCGGGCATTGCCCAAATGGTTTTGTTCGGCCTGATGTTTGTCGGCGGCTGTTCCGGCTCCACCGCGGGCGGCGTCAAAGTTATCCGCCACGTGGTGCTCTGGAAACAGATGGGCAACGAACTGCGCCGCGTCATCTACCCGCGGGGGGTATTCAGCGTACAGCTCAACAAGCGGGTAGGGCGCAAAGACGTGGTCTACGGAGTGGCGGGCTTCTTTCTGGTATATATTGCGGTAATCGCCGCCGTCACCCTCATTACCGCCGCCGCCGGCGTCGACCTCTTCTCTTCCCTCAGCGCCGCCCTCTCAATCACCGGCAACGTGGGCGCGGGCTTTGGCGCCGTCGGCTCCGCCGCCCGCTACGGCGGCTTTCCCGATCACCTCAAATGGCTGTTCTCTGTGGTGATGATCTCCGGCCGCCTTGAGTTATGGACCGTGTGCATCCTGTTCAACCCGGCGTACTGGCGGAAATAGCAGAAGAATGCAGAGGGAAGAATGAAGAATGATGAATGAAGAGCGAAGAATGATGAAGAAAGAAGGCGTTGTTCTCCGCTCTGCATTTGTTTACGGAATAATCACATCTATGACCGGGCCGAAGTCGCCCTTGATGCCCTCGCGTTGAATCTCCCAGCGGCCCGCGAGATATAAGCGCTTCCCGCGGGAGTCCTCGTCAAAATGCAGTACCAGCGGGCTTTTCGTGTCGTAATGTGAATGGATAAGGTCGTCCTCGATGGTCACAGGCGGCGTGTCCCGAACGCCTGAGCGTATCTCGATGCCGGCGACTTTGGGCGGCTTGCCCCGCTTGGTCGAGCCGAGCACGCGGTAGTGGATGCTCACGCGGTGGGACACGCTGGTGTCGGCGGTAAGCTCAGGCACATCCTTCGGCGGGGGGACGGGCGAGGGCGGCTGCCTGATAGGCACGCCGCACTCCAGGCGCTGCTGGTTGGTAACCGGATCGTTGCGGAGGTATTTGTTGGTGAAGACGCGGGCGTACGACTGCACGGCCTTGCGGGCCTCGTTTTTCGCCTCGGTAATCGGAGGGGTGTGGGGGACGAGGGTGTCCTCGTAGGCGTCGCTCCACGCGCCGCGCAGGTTGACGAGCTTCAGGACATCGGCGGCGGGGATGTGGGTCCACACAGGGTTTTGGCCCTGGCAGTTCTGCTGGACCCGGTGGGTGTAATTGACTATCCAGTTATTAAAACTGCTGTCTTTGGCCGGAATATAATCGGTCATATAACGCTCCTTTTGCTGATGAGCGGCATCAACTATAACGCTGTGCCGCCCGGGCTTATGCCGGGATCATCCAGGCTATAGCCTGGGTCATTCAAGCTATAGCTTGAGCTATTTAAGCTATAGCTTGAGCCATCCAAGCTATAGCTTGAGCCGTTCAAGCTATAGCTTGAGCTATTTAAGCTATAGCTTGAGCCATCCAAGCTATAGCTTGAGCCGTTCAAGCTATAGCTTGAGCCATTCAAGCTATAGCTTGAGTCGTTCAAGCTAAAGCGTGAGTCGTTCAAGCTAAAGCTTGAGTCATCCAAGCTAAAGCTTGAGTCGTTCAAGCTAAAGCTTGAGTCGTTCAGGCTATCGCTTGAGTCGTTCAGGCTATCGCTTGAGTCGTTTAAGCTATAACCGAAACGGTACGGATTTAAGCTGAGTCTATACCGGGAGAGAGTGATACTAGCAAACACGAAAAAAAGCAAGTGAAAAGTGAGAAAAATACGAAAAATCGCCGTCTCCGCCCTCTTCATGTGAAACAGTATGCGCCTTTCAGATGGTTGTGTCAAGCGGAAAATTTGAAAGGAGAAAATTTGAAAGATAGTAACCATTCAGTCGCCGGCGGGAGGCCGGCAACTTCGTTACCGCAATCGGCGGAATGAAGGGGCTTTAGCCCCAATGAGCCGATTGGGAAGGGCTTAACGCTACGACTGAATAGTTAGGTTAGTTCTTTAGTCTTTGCTTCGATCCAGTGTACACATTTTTCCGCTATTATTACCGCATTATTATATTCTTCTTCTCCAACCGAAGTGTAACCCCCAGGGTATCTTGCCTGTACCGCATAATCATTTAATATTGAAGTTTCAGTAACTTCTTCCGGTAATTCGGTATATTTTAACAGTTCCTTTATCAATGAAACCAAATTATGAGTCTTTTCCGGATCAACATTATAAAATATTAAAAGTCCCTTTAAGGCTTTCTCTACTGCCTGTTGAGCCTGAAAACATAAATCTTCAAAATATACAGCTTTATTCGTCCTCGTTTTTGATATTATGAGACTGCTTCTCGCCCGCGCAAGCCAGGTTTTATAATCATCTTCCATATAGTATTTGCCCTTCTTTTTCTATTGTCTTATAAATATATCCTATTTTATCTTTTAATGTATTATATTTATCACAATCAATCGCGAGAAAATCAACAGGTATTGATATATCACTGCGTAATAATTCTTTATACAATAAACCGGTTATTGTTCTTTCGTTTTTGAGATTTTTCATGAGTATTAAAATATCAATATCGCTGTTTTCCCTGTTTTCCCCTCTGGCATACGATCCAAACAACACTATCTTTTCGGGAGCAATTCTTGAGGTAATAAATACAACAATCTGCTCCATTATGGGTAAATTCTGGTTCATGGGTATAAAATAGCATCCTTTTTTATATGTATCAAGCGGGTTCCTGCCATTTGCCGTTTCTCCCCTTTTGCCGTCTTCTCCGCTCTCCGCTTTCGGTTCCGCCGCCTCCCCTCCCGTCCTCCTCCCCTTGCATTGCAAATCCCCCGGTAATAGAATGAACTATGATACCGGTAACGCGCACGATTGAGCTGCTGGCCCCCGCCGGCAGTCCCGAAGCGCTTGACGCCGCCATTGGCGAGGGGGCGGACGCGGTGTATCTGGGGCTGAAGAATTTCAACGCCCGGATGCGGAGCGCCAACTTTACCTATTCCCAGTTCGAGAGCGCTCTGCGGGCGCTGCGCCGGATGGGGAAAAAACTGTACGTTACGGTAAACACGGTTTTTGAGCAGCGCGAAGCGGACCGTATGTACCAGCTGCTCAAGTACCTGGCCGCGGCGGGACCGGACGCGCTTGTTGTGCAGGACTTCGGGGTTATCGCTATGGCCCGCTCGGAGTTTCCTTCCCTTAAGCTCCACGCCTCCACTCAGATGAATATTGCCTCCGCGCGGGGGGCAAACGCCCTTTCCAGGCACGGCGTTTCCCGTGTGGTTCTGGCACGGGAACTGAGCCTGGCGGAACTGCAGAGCGTCAGAAGCGAAACCAATCTGGAACTGGAGGTGTTTGTACATGGAGCGCTCTGCGTCAGCGCGTCGGGAATATGCCTTTTTTCCAGTTACCTCGGCGGTAAATCCGCCAACCGGGGCATGTGTACCCAGGCCTGCCGCCGCCTGTACCACCGAAACGCCGAAGGCGGCGTCCCTGAATCCGGCTACTACTTTAGCCCCGGCGATTTGCAGCTTTTGGAGCGCCTGCCCGATCTGGCTGCGGCCGGAATTAACTCCCTCAAAATCGAAGGCCGGATGAAAAGCGCCGGCTATGTGGGTACGGTGGTTTCCGCCTACCGGCAGGTCCTGGACGCCATCGCCGGAGGGGATGAGGAACAAATCAGGCTGCGTATTCAGAAGGGGCGGGAAATTCTGCGCGGCGACTTTGCCCGTTCCAAGACGCGGTTTTATTTTGACCGCTCCGCTTCGGAAACGCCCGCGGGGGCATCATCGCCGGCGGTACCGGCCGCCGGTATCGACTGGCTGAACCCGCTCCAGGACGGCGGTACCGGCATCAGCCTGGGCGCGATTCAAAAGGTAAAAGGCGCAGGCGGCGGGCGGCGGGCGTTGGTTTCCCCGGATGACGGCGCCGCGCTCCGTCCGCTTGCCGGTGACTCGATTCGCCTGCACCGCCGCGATGATTCGGAGCGGGTCTCCCGCAAACTCACGTTCGTTGAGCCTGCCTTGCACGCTGAGCGCGGGTACTGGATTTCCATTCCTGAAAATTTTGATATAGGGGACCGGGTCTATCTTATACAAACCAAAGCCGCGTCGAAACGCTATAAGCCGCTTGTTTCCCGTACCGCCGCGGGCGGCGGCCGCGCGCCGGGCAGAGAAACGGCCCCTTTTCCCGCATTGCGAAAGCCGCCAAAGGAAACGAAAGACGGCGGCAGGGCAGGGCGCGCCGGGCCGGCAAAACCGGGCGGCGTTTTTTCCGAGGGCCTGTACGTTGCCGTTTCCCGAATCGAGGACCTCTACATTGTGCAGTCTTCCCGGCCCGAAAAAGTGATGCTCACCCTTTCCCGCAAAATCGCCGCCTGTTTGTTGGCGGACAACACGCCGCTCCCTTTCAGGCCCGCCGAGCTCATCCTGATACTGGACCCGTTTTTCCCCCAGGACGCGGCGGAAACAACGGCGGCGGCAGTCAACGGCCTTATTGAACGGGGTTACCGGCAGTTTGTGCTGAATAACCTGGGGCATTTTTCCCTGTTTCGGGGCGGCGGCCGGAACGGCGATATGCGTTCCCGCCTGCAGCTTATCGCCGGTCCCTGGCTGTATATGTTCAACGCCTGGTCGCTCTCGTTTGTTTCTTCCCTGGGAGTTGACGGATTTGTCTCGCCCCTGGAGAACAACCGGCAAAATCTGGAACGGACACTGGGCCAGGACAGGGCCCGCCCTTCGCATAACGGTATCCGGCCGCGCTCCCTTTTCTTTGTCCCGGTTTTCGCGTGGCCTTCGCTGTTCCGCATCCGGGCGGACATCGGCGCCGTTTACGATTTTAGCTCGTTTGCGGATAACCGGGGCGAAAACTTTTTCCTCGTCCCCGGCCGCGATGGCTCGCTGGCGCTCCCCGAAAAGCCTTTTTCAATAATCGACAAAATTCCCTTCCTTAAAGAAGCGGGTTTCAGCCGCTTTATCATCGATCTTTGCGGCCCGGTTTTACGCAAAGGGGATTACCGCGATCTGATGCGGGCCGTAGAAAAAGGCGCTCCCCTGCCCCGGAGCAGCCGCTTTAACTGGAAAGACGGGTTTTATTCGCTGGAGAATACCGTTTCTCAAGGCTAAATTAGCGCGGACACCTTTTTTCGGCGGGGCTGTTCAGAAACTGAGCTTTCTGAACAGCCCGGTTATATCCTGGCGGGTTCTCTTGCCGCTTTCTTCATCAGATACGAAAAAATGTGCTATACTATCCCCATGGAAAGTCCGGTAAAACACATTGAGGACCGGCAGCTTGACTCATTGCTGGTCCCCCGTTTTATGCGTTATGTCCGCTATTGGACGGAGAGCGACCGCCACAGAGCGGAAACTCCCTCAAGTCCGGGCCAGTGGGAACTGGCAAAAGTCCTGCGGGATGAGCTTTTGGGCCTGGGCCTTACGGACGTGGAGTTAACCGATCACTGTTATGTAATAGCCCGCCTGCCGCCCGGCCCCGGAAAAAAGACCGCGCCGGCCGTCGGTTTTCTGGCCCACATTGACACCGCAAGCGACGTTTCAGGAAAGGACGTTAAGCCCCGGCTCGTAAACGGTTACAACGGGGAAAAAATCGCGCTCTCAGACGGCCTGGCGCTGGACCCGGCGCGGGAGCCGGGCCTGGCCGCCCAAAAGGGCAAGGCCATTATTCACGGCGATGGCTCCACCCTGCTCGGCGCGGACGACAAGGCCGGAGTGGCGGAGATTATGGCCGCGCTGGAGTATCTTGCGGCCCACCCTGAAATCGAACACGGCCCGGTGGAGATTATCTTTTCCCCCGACGAGGAAACCGGCAAAGGGCTGCCGGATTTTCCCCTGGAGAAAATCAAATCCGCGGTCTGCTACACCCTGGACGGCGGCCCCATGGGGGAGATCGAGGCGGAGTGTTTCAACGCCTGGAAAGCCGACATTGAGTTTAGGGGAAAAGTGATCCACGTGGGGGCGGCCAGGGGCATACTCGCCAACGCCGCGCTTATGGCCGCCTCCTTTGCCGTGGCGCTGCCGCGCTCTGAAAGCCCCGAAGCTACCGACGGCTATTACGGCTACTATTGCCCCATGGAAATTAAGGGCGATCTGGAAAACGCCTGCCTTGAGGTGTATCTGCGGGATTTTGATACCGGCGGCATGAGGCGGCGGGTGGCGGCTCTGGAGGCTTTCGCCAAAACGGTGGAGGCCCAGTTTCCCGGCGGAAAGGTGATTGTTAAGGCGGAGCCGCAGTACTATAATATGAAGGCTAAAATCGACGAACAGCCCGGGGCGCTTAATCGCCTGAAACAGGCCCTGGATAATATCGGCGTTGCGTATCACCTAAAGCCCATCAGGGGCGGCACCGACGGCTCCCGCCTGACCGAAATGGGTATTCCCACCCCGAATATTTTTACCGGGGGCCGGAATTTTCACAGCCGGATCGAATGGGCCGCGGTGAGCGAGATGTACGCAGCCTGTAGATTGGTCATTGAGCTAATCAGACTTTGGGGAGAGTGATTATGGATACCCTGGCAACCGCTTTCGGCCAACAAATAAGAAAAGCAATGTCCCTGTCAAAAGTCCCCTCTGTGATAACCGAACATAACGTGTATCAGGAAGGGGACAACAATATCCTGCCCATTCTGGATGAAATGGCGAATATGCTGATCCTTCCCGGTTCCCGCCTTGACGGCCTTGAAAATCTTGAGGAACTGCTGGCCAAAGCTGAAAGCGGAAAATCCTGCCTGCTCCTTCTGGAGCATTACAGTAATTTCGATTTGTCGATTTTTTCCCTCATGACCCGTAAAGCCGGCGGCAGGGGCGCGGACATTTCCAAAGCCCTGGTAGCCATCGCCGGAATGAAGCTCAACGAGGACAATCCGGCGGTCGCCGCCTTTGCCGGCGCTTACACCAGAATCGTCATCTATCCCAGCCGTTCCCTGCCGGACTTGGACGGCGAAAAAAACCAGGACGAAATTATCCGCAGCAACGCGATCAACTGGGCGGCCATGAAGTCGCTTGCCGAATTAAAGGCAAAAGGCAGACTGGTTCTGGTCTTCCCCGCGGGCACACGCTACCGCCCCTGGGACCCCGCAAGCAAAAAGGGCGTTCGGGAAATCGATTCGTATATCCGCTCTTTTGATTATATGTGCTGCGTGGCCCTGAACGGCCAAATCCTTCATGTAAACAAAACCGATATGCTGAACGATATGGTAGCCAAAGACCTGCTTCTGGTCACCGCCGGCCCGGTGCAATCCTGCGCCGGCTTCCGCGACAGGGCCAGAGCCGCCGCGGAAGCCGCCGGTATCGAGGACCTAAAGCAGGCCGCCGTTGACGCGGTCATGGCGGATCTGGAGAGACTCCACCTTCTTGCGGAAGAAAAGCGGCAAAAATTGCTGCGGGAGTAGATTAGAAACGCCCGGAACCGGCGGGACTTTACGGACGAAGACCGCTAAAAACGCCTGTTTTTAGCGGTCTTCCTGGTAACTACCAATTATTGCCGGAACTGCGGTCGCGGCGGGGCTTGTCCATCGCTTCGTTTACCCTGAGCTGGCGCCCGTCGAATTCGCGGCCGTTAACGCCCGTAATGGCGGCGCTCGCTTCTTCGTCGCTGCTCATTTCGATAAAGCCGAACCCCTTGGAGTTGCCGCTGTCACGATCGAAGACGATTTTGGCGGATGCGACGCTGCCGAATCCGGAGAATAGGTTCTTCAAACTATCCTCGGTGGTGTTGTAGGAAAGATTACCGACATACAGTTTCTTAGCCATTGAAAAAATTCCTTCTCCCGGAACAATCTCTTCCCATCGGAAAAGGATTGTCAATGCGTCCGGGTACGCTTTATTCACGCCCACAAAAGCGGACGACTCAAATTCCCCCTGTTATCCAACCGGAGAAAAAAAGATGCTGAATATTAAGGGAGAAAAAAAGCGGAAGGCAGACAAAAACAAAACCCCTAAAACAGGCGGTTTTTCAAAAGCCACCGCCATGCAATGAACTTAATCAACATATCCTGCAATATGTTATTCTCATAGGGTATTAGACCCTCAATACAAAGAAAGAATAGCACAAATGGCCATTTGTGTCAAGTACTTTTTTGTCGTATTTTTTAATATTTTGTGAATTCTGCGGTTTTTCGGGCTTTTAGCTTTGCAAAACCGCGAATTGCAACGGGGCTTTCCCAGGACTGAAGTTTTGGGAAAGCCCCGTTGGTATTTTAAGGGTGTCAACGCTTTTCATTCGACACGCTTTTCATGGTAAACCAGCTTAACAGCCGACTGTATATCCCTGGCGATTTTCAGCTCAGGCATGGAAGCGGCGGCATCTGATTCCGCCGCTTCGGGGGCGGGGCCGAGAAAGCCGGTAAAGCCCAGGTTGTGGGCGGTTTTGATACGGGCGGCAAGGCGGCGCACCGGACGAATTTCGCCGGTAAGGGAGAGTTCCCCGGCAATAACCACGCCGGCGGGCAGGGCAAGGCCGGTACGGGCGGAATACAGCGCGCCGGCAAGGGCCAGTTCCACCCCCACCTCGGTGATGCGGATGCCGCCGGCTACGTTCACATAGAGGTCCTGATCGGAAAGCCGCAGGCCCAGGTGTTTTTCCAGGGCCGCCGCCACCCGCGAAACCCTGGCGGAATCGATTTTGTCCGAAAAAACCCGGCTTACCGCGCCCTTGGCGGGGATGGTCAGGGCCTGTATCTCCACCAGAATGGTTCTCGTGCCTTCGAGCACGGCCGCGATGGCCACGCCGGCGGGCAGTTCCCCTTCGCGGCGGACCAGAAAAAGGAGGCCCGTATCCTCCACCGTCTGAAGGCCCCGCTCGCCCATGGTAAAAATGCCGATTTCGTCCACCGAGCCAAAGCGGTTTTTGGCGGCCCGAAGAAAACGACATTCCTGCGTACCGGAAAGACCGGCGGCTTTGTCGTTCTGCTCAAAGTACAGAACCGTGTCCACCATGTGCTCAAGCGCTTTCGGCCCGGCGATAAGGCCCTCCTTGGTAACATGGGCCGCGAGGAACAGGGCCGCGTCATGCTCCTTGACCCAGGCGATAAGCTCGAAGACGCAGTATTTCATCTGATTTATGGCGCCGGGCGTTGAGCCGGCGTCGGCGGAAAACAGGGTCTGGGCGGAATCCACCATGATCAACGCCGGCTTTACCGCGTTCAGTATGGTTTCGATTTCCTCAAGGCTGCCGGTACAGACCATTTCGATTTTTTCAACGGGGCTTCCGGCCAGCCCCAGCCGGTCCGCCCGGAGCCGCACCTGGCCGGCGGACTCCTCCCCGGAAATGTAGAGGATGCGGCCTTTGGTTTCCGCCGCCGCCGCCACTTGCAGCAGCAAGG
This sequence comes from Treponema sp., assembly GCA_031270205.1. Classification (GTDB taxonomy): domain Bacteria; phylum Spirochaetota; class Spirochaetia; order Treponematales; family Breznakiellaceae; genus WQXQ01. The sequence continues at coordinate 827 of JAISYA010000169.1, read as the reverse complement.
TGGACTTGCCGATGCCCGGCTCGCCGCCCACCAGCACCGCGGAGCGCTTCATAATGCCGCCTCCCAGCACCCTGTCCAGCTCGCCGATGCCGCTGGAAACCCGCCCCCCTTCCCGCGGGTTCACCGCCGAGAGGGGCAGCGACTGGGGCAGGAGGCGGCCCGCCGCGCCGAAACGCCCGCCCCCGCCGCGGTCCGCCGCCTGACCGGCCGCCGTTTCAATCAGCGTATTCCACTCCCCGCATTCGGGGCAGCGGCCCAGCCACTTGGCTTCCTCATGCCCGCAGCCGGAACATTTGAACATAAACGCCTTTTGTTTTTTCATTGTTAGAGTATAGCAGGTGAGGAATTCCGCTTGCAACTACGGACGGAAGAAAGCACGCGCCGGCGCCCTGCCCGGAACCGCTTCCGTACCCGGAACCAAGCCTCTTCCGTACCCGGAACTAAGCCTGTTGAGGGTCCTCAACTAAGCCTGTTGAGGGTCCTCAACTCGGCCTGTTCCGTACCCGGAACTAAGCCTGTTCCGTATGCGGAACTAAGCCTGTTCCATATACGGAACCAATACTCCGTGCCGGCGGTAAGCGTTGCGGGAACGATGATCTTGAGGGCGCGCGGCCCGTTTACCGCGATAACTTCCGCTTTATACCGACCATACATGCCATAGCATGGATTTTAACAATCTGTCAAGCAGTTTGTTGACAGCAGTTTGTCGCGTCCTACCTTTTATGCTGAATTCGGAATACCCGCATTTTCCTCTTGAATTATGGGCAAATCGGGGTTATTCTGAAAGAGATGAATGCGGTTCGCCTCCTGGCGCTTGATTTGGACGA
>JAISYA010000117.1 GCA_031270205.1 Treponema sp. | reverse complement strand
GAGGCTATTTCGGAACTGGTGAAAAACCGGACGGTGATTGTCATCGCCCACCGCCTGCGGACCGTGCTGGGGGCGGACAACATCGCCGTGCTGGACCAGGGGCGGCTTGTGGAACAGGTCTCCGGGGAAGAACTCCTGGCGAAGGACGGCCTCTTTGCCCGGCTCCACCGGATACAGCAGGAGAGCCTGGGCTGGACTGCGGCGCGGCAGGATAGCAGGTGAGAGAATTAATTAACATCTGTCAATAATGCGGACATATTATTGACAGGCGAGGCTTTTTCAAAACTTCGGTTTTTGGGAAAGCAGCCTTAGATTCAGACTTCTTATCAACAACCCCGCCGTATAGAAGCAGAATTTGCTCCGCTGGATTTTCATTCCCTCCGGCTGAAGGAACGGTTTGTCAGGACTGTGGAGACCCTGATATGACAGCAGGATAAATCGATCCGGAAAGCAAGTGAAAACCGGGCAGAAGCCAAGGCGGTCTACCGGATGCCGGGGAATGAATGTCAGCAAAATATTACCATAACAAGCCAATATTATTCGTGAATCCCCTGCCCATGGACAGTAAAATAAAAATAGGAGAAAAAAATGAAACGGAATATGAAACAATGGGCGGCAGACCAGATCGCCGCGAAAACAAAAAAAGCCATCCCGGTATTGTCCTTCCCGTCAACCAGCCTGATGGGAATAAGCGTTGATGACCTTATCCGCAGCAGTGAAAACCAGGCCAGGGGCATGAAACTGATTGCCGAACGGGTAGACTCAGGCGCATCGTTAAGCATGATGGACCTCTCCGTGGAAGCGGAAGCCTTCGGTTCGCAAATACAATTCACCGAAGGAGAAGTCCCTACCGTAACCGGTTCTATTGTGAAATCCCTTGAAGATGCGGAAGCTCTCAATGTCCCTGAAGTTGGCCGGGGCCGTACCGGCATCTACATCGAGGCAATCAGAAAGGCCGTAACCCTTATCACAGACCGGCCTGTATTCGCCGGCGTCATCGGCCCCTTTTCCCTGGCGGGCCGCCTTATGGATGTCGGCGAGGCCCTGGTGAATTGCATCACGGAACCGGAGATGGTACACGCTGTCCTGCGCAAGACAACGGATTTTCTGAAAGCCTACATCAAAGCCTATAAAAAAACCGGCGCCGGCGGGGTGGTCGTAGCGGAACCCCTGACCGGACTGCTTTCGCCGGAACTGGCGGAGATTTTTTCAGAGCCCTATATGCGGGAGATTACCGGCGCGGTCCAGGACGATGAGTTCATAGTCGTGTATCACAACTGCGGCAGCAATACGGTCCTGATGATCGATTCCATCCTGCGGACCGGCGCCGCAGGTTTCCACTTTGGAAACGCCATCAAAATGGCCGATATGATGCCCCATATCCCTATGGACAGGTTTGCCATGGGCAATGTGGATCCCGCTTCCCAGTTCCGGAACGGCGCCCCCGGCTCGGTCTATGAGAAGACCCTTCAGATCATGGGGGAATGTTGTGAGAAATTTCCCAACTTTATCATTTCATCGGGCTGTGATATTCCTCCCCTCAGTAGTTGGGACAACATCGACGCCTTTTTCAAGGCTGTGAAGGCATACTACAGCGGTTCCTGATGATACATTTTTAGTAACTATTCAGCGGCTGTATGCCAGTAACAGCTTAGTGGGGGCAGGGCGAAGAGGGTTCTCGAACAAGTCTAAGGCTTAAGTTAAAACGGTTTTCCACTACGCCGCCGATAGTCTCGACTGAACCGGCCTCCGGCAATGTAATAGTTTTCTCAGTCAGATCTTATGTGAGGCATTGCGGCCCCTTGATCCTTACCGTACGCTCCATGCTACGGTAAACTGAAATATTGGGAGGAACGGTTAACGTTGGCGGAACCGGAAAATAATTTTCAAAAGCCCGCCGCCTCAGAGCGTCCGGTGATTCTCGCGGCTAGTTTTGGTACAAGATGCACCGAAGCCCGGGAAAAAACCATCGGCGCCGTTGAAGCCGCTATTGCCCGGTCGTACCCCGCCTGCGAAGTGCGCAGGGCGTTCACAAGCCAAACCGTCATCGGCATTATCGCCCGGCAGGACGGTGAAAAGATCGATGATGTTACCGAAGCCCTGGAACGCCTTGCCGCCTGCGGCGTACGGGAACTCACCGTGCAGCCCGTGCAGTTCATAAGCGGCTTTGAATACGAGGGCGTCATTGCCGCCATCAAACCTTACGGGAAAAAGTTTGATTCCATCAAATGCGGTAAGCCCCTTTTAAGTTCCCCTGAAGATTACCGTGATTTGACAGCCGCCCTTGGGGCTGAGGCAAAGGGCTTTGACGACGGAAACACGGCGATGGTTTTTATGGGGCACGGTACTGAACACCCCGCCAACGCCGCCTACGCCAGGCTTAACAATGAACTACACGCAGCCGGTTTATCCCGCTTTGTAGTGGGCGCCGTGAAAGCCGGACCCGGCCTGGATGAGGTAATCGCCTCGGTAAAGGCCCTGCGCCTGAAACGGGTTCTCCTCTCGCCGCTGATGATTGTGGCCGGGCATCATGCGAATAACAACATGGCCGGCAGTGGAAGCGGTTCATGGAAGAGCGTTTTGGAGGCTGAAGATTTCGATGTTGCGGTGAACCTCCGGGGCCTCGGGGAGCTGCCGGGGATACAGGCGATGTTTGTCAGGCACGTTAGGGAAGCGCAAACGTATGGTTGAATAAACGGCAGATTTTCGCTAGTCTCCCCATAAATGAAAACACTTTCGGTTATTGCGTTGATTCGCAGGCGGGGTTCATACCCAGGGGCTTGCCCCTGCTGAGAAATAATGTAATCGGAATTAAAGGGTGAATAATGAGCAATGGAAGTATAAATTGGTATGAACCCCGCATACAAACCATACCTTACAGAACGAAGATACCCAGGAGCTTAGTCCTGGGTATCTTCATTACCCTTACGCCGCTTTTTTGCTCCTGCAATAATGAAAAAGAAAATGAGAAAGGAACCGGCGCCGGAAACGCTGCGCCGGTTTCAGCTTCCGCCGGTTCGAGCCCCCTCAGTTTTATTGACGATGACGGCAGAACCGTTGTTATTGACAAACCGGCGAAGCGCATCATTTCCCTCTATTCGGCGCATACGGAGAATCTCTTTTGGCTCGGCGCAGGAGCTTCCGTGATTGGAGGCCACAAAACCTGCACCTGGCCGCCCGAAGCCGCGCCGCTGGCCGTGTACGACTATACCGGCGACCCGGAATACGTGATCGCCGCGGAACCCGATCTGGTCCTTACTGTACCGAGGATTAGCCGCGCCCACCCTGATTACCTTTCGGCACTTGAAAAGGCGGGGATTACGGTGGTTTCCCTGTACACCGATGTCTTTGACGATTTTGACGAGTACATCCGGCGTCTGGCCGCCCTCTGCGGCGCCGGCGCTTCCGGGCGGCTCGCCGAATTCCACGAGCGCCTTGAGGCGATCCGCGCCACAACCGCCGCCTTTCCCGAAAGCGCGCGGAAACGGGTGTTTTTTGAGGCCGCTGAAAATCATATGCGGACCGCCGCGCCGCTTTCTTTTCCCGCCCTTGCCATTGAGTTCGCCGGAGGCGTCAACACTGCTGTCAATGCGGAACCGGTCTACAAGGGAGGCTCCATGGCGTCTTTCGGTCTTGAACGGGTGATGGAAATAGCCGGAACTATCGATGTCTACATAGCCCAGAGGGGCGCAATGAACCGGACCGTCAGCATTGAGTCGATAAAGGCCCGTCCGGGCTACGGGGCGGTACAAGCGGTCAACGACGGACGCATTTATATAATAGATGAACGGCTTATATCTTCACCGACCGCCCGTTTTTTGGACGGCATTGAGGAACTCGCTGGTTTTATGTACCCGGAACTGCAATGGGAACAATGAGCCGCACAACCACCGGCAGGGGCGCCCTGTCCCTGTACCAGGAAAAACGGTGGAAAGCCCGGACGCTGACAGCGTTCCTCGTTATTGCGCTTCCTGCTGCAGCGCTCTTTTCCCTGACCCAGGGGGTCATGGGCGTACCGCCCGATTGGACGGCCCGTATTATTGCGGGGAAAATCGCCGGGCTGAGCTCGCTCTACGCAGGGTTTCCGGCAGGCGCCACAGCGGTGGTTTGGGAAATCAGGCTGCCGAGGATACTCTGCGGCCTGTGCATCGGCGCGGCCCTGGGCGCATCGGGCGTGATTTTTCAGGCTATTTTACAGAATCAGCTTGCCGACCCCTACACCGTGGGCGTATCCAGCGGCGCGTCTTTCGGCGCTTCCCTTGCCATTTTCTGCAATACCGTTTTGGCGTGGCGTCTGCCCATAACCCCTGCGGCCCTGGCCTTTGCGGGAGCGACCCTTGCGGTGGTGATCTTCATCGCCGAAGGGAGGGGCGGGCTTGAGACAACAAACCTTATCATGGCGGGTATTATCGTAAGCGCGGTTTTCCAGGCAGGCTTAAGTTTCCTGAAAATGCTTTCCGGCGAAAACGTAAGCGCCATTGTCTTCTGGCTCATGGGGAGCCTTGCGGGGCGGGACTGGAAGGACGCCGCCCTCCTGGCGGTTACGGTTATCCCCGCAGTTGTCCTGGCGGCGGCCTTTTCCGGAGACCTGAACATCCTTTCCCTTGGAGATCGGGAAGCCCGGTCCCTGGGGCTGAATGCGAAACGGACGCGGTTTTTGTTTCTCCTCCTGGGCGCGTGTATGACGGCGGTCTGCGTTTCCGTTGCCGGCATTATCGGCTTTGTAGGGCTGGTTGTACCCCATCTCCTGCGTTTTTCCGTCAGTTCCGACAACCGCCTGCTTACCCCCCTTTCGGCCCTCCTTGGGGCAGTGCTCCTTACAGCAGCCGACACAGCGGTCCGGCTTATCGGTTCAGGCGAGATACCTGTGGGCGTCCTCACCACGCTTTTAGGCGGGCCGTTTTTCATCTGGATTTTTATGAAACGGAAAAACGGAGGACGCTCATGAGTGTACTTACGGGATAATTTCCGAAACCAGCTCGCTCCAGCCGCTCCGGCCCTTTTCCCCGCCGCGCTCCACCTCCCACGGCAGGTTGTCTAAGACCCCGTTGTAGATCCGGGCGCCCTTGATGCCCAGAACCCTTGCAACCCTGGCCTCCGGGGGGATGTGGGTCCATTCCGGCGGGTTCCTGCCCCGAAGGTCCCGGATCACGATCCCAGGAATGGCGGCAGCCGCTTTTTTCTTATCAATCTGATGACTGACACCCTTGCGTTTACCGCTATTTAACCACCATAGGAGACGCCTGAGAAGGTGATTTAAAATACATTGATAATGTTCCCTGTTTCTTGAGGATCCTGATGTAATCGGCATATTTTGTATCGGTTATGGCAATGTGGTGTACTATCCATTCGCGCAGGAACCGGACAAACATATTAGGTACAAAATTCTTCCCGCCCTCAAAATTCTGCACTTCCTCAAGCACTTTCTTGACAAAATCCGTGTGTTCTGCTTTATGTTCCGCCAGCCCGGAGAACTTGAGCCGTTCCATAAGCCGTTCTTCGGTGGTAAAATGAAACTGTACATATTTAACCGCATCGTGGATAACTTCCTTGAAATATCTCCGGGCCGTTTCCTCCCCTCTCAGGCAAGCATCATAGAGACTATTCGTCATCTCGAATAATTTCTTATGCTGCTCATCAATGGAGATTATTCCCATGGAATACCGGTCTTCCCATGCTACAAGTCCGTCTTTTTTCATTTTTCACACTCCTTATTACCTGTAACAAAATCTTATGGGACTCTGGAAACCCCGGATGGGTTCCCGAAGGTTCCTTGGAAAAAATTGCTAATTCCTTATTATGTAACGAATTACGCGCATGCAATTTTCTCCAAGGGGTAAGAAAACCTCCGAAAACTGAAGTTTTCAGAGCTTCCCTTATGTGAAACACTTGTATTATTGAAATCAATACACTAAACTTGTTAATCGGTCAACCAGCTTTGAAGAAAATGGACAAATGTGAAAAAATGTCTCTTATAAGACAAAAGGAGATAAATGTTGCATAAACCAAATCACAATAACCGGCAGGTTCAGCGTACCAGAAAATGGATTTTTGAAGCCCTCATGATCCTCATCGCGGAACAGCCGTATCATAAAATTACCGTTTCGGACATTATAAAAAGGGCAGGTATAGCGCGGCAGACATTTTACCGTAACTATAAAAACAAAGATGAAGTTATGATTCAATATCTTAAAGACAGTTTCACCTCTAATTCGTTCAACATGGTAGACACCAGTTCAAAAAGCAATATACAGGATATCGTCATAACAGTTAATTTGAACTATTTACTTGAACACCGTAAAGACCTGGTATTGATCATGAAAATACCCGGCATTGAAAATATTTTTTCCCCAAAACTCACAGAATGGCAGAATTTACTGCTGGATAATTACAAGCGTATTCTTTCCCATGAAAACTATGTGTTGTTCCGGTACACAGTTAAGTACCAGCTTATCGGTTATTTACAGGTAATTTCCGACTGGTTTAACAACGGCATGCCGATAAAGGCTGAAAAACTAAATTCGATACTTAACAAACTGACCGTTCCTTCCCGCCTTATCAGCGGCGGCATCCCCAATATCAATATAAACATAAAAGCATAATTTTTCAGGCGGCAGACATCTTCATGGATCTTTGCCGGGAATAACCGCTATGCCCTTTTCCCCTCCTCAAGGACCTCCCCCGGCCCCGGGTTACGCCGTCCATATATCCGGGAAGCATCCAGAGACGGTCTTTCCGTTCATCCCAAAGGGGCGTCACGCCGCCAACAACCGGTTTTCCCGTGAACAAAGGTTACCACGGTGGCGGCGGACATTTAACGCAAAGGCCGTCTTTTTCCTCTTTTTGGCCGACGAATATGAAAATAACATTCATTTTCATATTGACAACAAAGGCTCAATCTGATACAGTACACCATCATGGGACAGAGGCGTCCGGCAAATTATCATACCCGGCAGGGGCAGTGCATCCTTGACTATATGCAATCCCTGGGCGGCGGCCATGTGACCGTTGACCAGATAGTACGGCATTTTTCCGACGAAAAGGCGGCCGTCGGGCAGACCACCGTCTACCGGCACCTTGAAAAACTGGCGGCCCAGGGGAAGATCCGCAAATATGCCGCGGGCGGCGGCAAGAGCGCCTGTTACCAGTATGCCGGCGGTGACCGGCGGTGCCGGGAACATTTCCATCTGCAATGCGAAGTCTGCGGCAGCCTCATCCACGAGGACTGCGATTTGCTGGAAAAGGTCCGGCGGCACCTCTCCGGCAGCCATCATTTCCAGATCGACATGCTCAGGACCGTTTTCTACGGTACCTGCAAGAAATGCCTCTCCGCGGGGGCAAAATCCGTCCCCGCCGGGGGGAGCGGGACATGAACAGGCTGCCGGGCCTTGGGGCAGGCGCCGCCCTTTGCGTGTGCCTTGTCCTAGCCGCCCTGTTTTCGGAAAATTTTACCGCGGTCCGGGCGGATCACGACTGTCACGGCGCGGGATGCCCCGTATGCCTCCTGATACAGGGGGCCCGGCTTTTGACCCGGCAGTCTAAATACGCCGCGTTCCCCTCCGGCCTTTTTCCCGGCGCCGTGCCGGTGATCGTCCTCGTGTCATGGCTTGCCGCCCGGTGGCCGGCCCCGGCAAGTTCGGTAGTGTTAAAGGTAAAGATGAACAAATGAACCGCGTCCCTCCGGTTTTTTGTTCTTGTTCATGTTCATGATGCCCCGCAGTTTGCCGCGGGGCCGGTAATTTAACACAAGCGGCGATGCCGCCGCTTTCTTACAGGAGTTGATTTTGACAAAACGAACGGTTCTTTTTATATGTGTACTGGCATCCCTCGGGACGATCCTGCCGGCCGGCGGCCGGAAGGAGGTGAAACAAATGGAGGGAAAACTGAATGTGGTGACCACCATCTTCCCGCCCTACGATTTTGTCCGGGAAATTGCCGGGGACAGGGTCAACCTGACCATGCTGCTTCCCCCCGGGGCGGAAAGCCACTCCTTTGAGCCGAACCCCCA
>JAISYA010000022.1 GCA_031270205.1 Treponema sp. | reverse complement strand
GCAAGCTGCTTTAGCGGCAAGCAGCCCTTATATTGAGAATTTTTGCGTTTTTTCTGAAAGATTGCAAAAAATCCACAAGCGCAACAGATTGCTAGTTGCATTTACTGAATGAAAGTCTGTATAATTATGCGCGGAAGCAGCTAATGGGGCAATGATTTACCGGCCCGGAACGGCAAAACAATTACTCATCAGCCTTAGAGCTATTGGTGATTTTCCGGTAGAGCTTAAAAGAGGTGCGATTAGGAATGAAACAGGAAATATTGGCTCACCACAGGGATACTTTTTTAGGAGGAACATTATGAAACTCAAATTACGCCTTACGCTTATTACGGCGGTATTGCTTACGGCGGCAATAACCATTGTATCGGTTATTTTGGTCATGCGGGCGCAATCCCTGCAATCCGAGGCGGCTTTTTCCAATTTAAGGGAGATGACCGGCAGATACTCAATGATGATGCAGAGTCGGTATGAAAATTATCTGTACGTGGCCAAGTCTTTGGCGGATATTATGAGCGCCTACGAAGGGGTTGCCGTAGAGGACCGGAGGGAACAGTACGATAATACCCTGCTGTCCATCATGGAGTCCAATCCCAATTTCCGGGGGATGTTTTCCATCTGGAAACCCAATGCCATTGACGGCAGGGACGCGGACTTTATCAATGACCCGGGGACCGACTCAACCGGCAGATATATGCCCTGGTATACCCGCAGAGCGGGAACCCTGCAAAAGCGCGCCCTGTCGGAATATGAGCAATACGCCGAAGTGTCCGCCAACATAGACAGTACCGATCCGGTAATGAGCGAACCCTACACCGCAACCTATGACGGAAAACCCCTAACCGTTACAAGGTTTTGTTACCCCATCGTCACCGACAGGGGCATTGTGGGACGGGTGGGGATCGTTATGGATCTTACCGATTCATCCACAACCATCGCCCAGATACAGCCCTACGGAACCGGACGGGCGGTTCTGTATTCCAATGAAGGAATCATCGCGGCCCATTATGACCCCGCCAGGGTAGGCGAAAAAATAACCGACCCGGCAACGCTTGAGGTGCTTGGCCAGCAGGCGGTGAACGACACCCTGGAGACACTTAGAACCGGAGAACCGCATTCGGGACAAAACCTCGGACGTATCTTTGAAAGTTATCCCTTTTATGTAGGGGGTGTAAAAACCGCCTGGACGATTCTGAGCTCGGTTCCGGAAGCGGATGTATTTGCGGCGGTGAATCGGCTTATTCGGGTTGCCGTTATTATCGTAGTTGTCGCCATTGTTATCGCGGCAATAATAACCTCCTTTGTGGCGAACGCCATAACCAAGCCCATTATCAATGTCGCCGTTACCCTCAAAGACATTTCCGAAGGCGAGGGTGACCTGACCAAAACCGTCGATGTCCATACCAAAGACGAAATCGGCGATTTGGCCCGCTACTTCAACGCGACACTGGGAAAAATCAAACAGCTCATCATCACCATTAAAAACCAGTCCGTCGCCCTCTTCGACATCGGAAACGAGCTTGCAAGTAACATGACCGAAACCGCCGCGGCCATCAAGGAAATAACCGCCAACATCCAGAGCATCAAGGGACGGGTGATAAACCAGTCCGCCAGTGTTACCGAAACCAACGCCACCATGGAACAGATCACGGTGACTATCGACAGGCTCTCAGGCCATGTGAACCGTCAGGGTGAAAGCGTGGCCCAGTCCTCCTCAGCTATTGAAGAGATGCTCGCCAATATTCAGTCCGTTACCCAGACCCTGGTAAAAAACGCCGACAACGTCAAAGAGTTGATTGCCGCCTCTGAAGTGGGTAGAACGGGCCTGCAGGAAGTATCCACGGACATTCAGGAGATCGCCCGCGAAAGCGAGGGCCTTTTGGAAATCAACGCCGTAATGGAAAATATCGCCAGCCAAACCAACCTGCTTTCGATGAACGCCGCCATTGAGGCCGCCCACGCGGGGGAAGCGGGGAAGGGCTTCGCCGTTGTTGCCGACGAGATCCGCAAGCTGGCCGAAAACTCCGGGGAACAGTCAAAAACTATTTCCACAGTCCTCAAAAAGATAAAAGAGTCCATTGATAAGATCACCAAATCCACCGACAGTGTGCTCAACAAGTTTGAAGCCATAGACAGCGGGGTAAAAACCGTATCTGAGCAAGAGGAGAATATCCGCAACGCGATGGAGGAACAGAGCGCGGGGAGCAAGCAGATTCTGGCGGCCATAGGGCAGTTGAGCGACGCGACGCAGATGGTGAAAGGGGGGTCGGAGGAGATGCTTGAGGGGAGCCGTCAGGTAATCCGGGAGAGCAAGAATCTTGAAATGGCGACGGATGAGATCGCCACCGGAATGAACGAGATGGCCACCGGTGCGGATCAGATCAACGTGGCGGTGAACCGGGTCAACGATATCAGCGGGCAGAACAAGGAGAGCATCGACATACTGGTGAAGGAAGTATCAAGATTTAAGGTAGAGTAAGCAGGAAACGTCCAAAGTGAACGTGAAAGGCGCCGGACACCATATACATTTACTTGACCAAAAACCAACCGCGGCCAAATGATATACCCCCATTAATAATTGAGGCTGTTCCAAAACTTCCGTTTTGGAACAGCCTCGGTTCCTTACCGTCAAATCTTAGGTCCGTTCTTGAGTACTGCCAAGATCACGGTTTCCCTGCCCCCCGTTCTTTGTCCAACTGATTCAGCATATCCCGAATTTCCGCGGCCAGTTCGTATTCCTCCGCGGCGACCGCCCGGTTGAGCTGTTCCAGCAGTTTCCGGTTTTTTTCCGTCTCAGGGGAAAGCGCTTCCGAAGAGGGCTCCGGGCCGGCGGGGGGATTCTCTTCGGCTTCTTCCATGCTGTCCAGAAAAAAGTCCAGGGGAATCCCGGCCTGTTCGACCACCGGGGAAGCGACAAAAATGGGGCATCTTCGGCGGACCGCCAGGGCAAACGCGTCGGACGGGCGGCTGTCCATGATTAGTGGTTCTTCTTCGCTGAACCGGCCGCCGCTTATGATAAGCCGGGCGTAAAAGGTGTTGTCCTTTAGTTCATGGACCTCCACCCGCTCAAGGCTCAGACCCAGGCCGCGGAGCATATTGAGGAGCAGATCGTGGGTCAGCGGCCGGGGCAGTTTTACTCCCTCCCTGCCGATTAGTATGGACTGCAGTTCAAGCTGACCGATGAAAATCGGCACGGCAATTCCCAAATCCCTGGGCCGTAGCAGCAGGGCGTTACCCTGGCTGGTCTGTACGATGGACCATATTTCGGCGCTCAGCATTTCCCTCATTCCGCCCTCCATCAACTGATAAGTCCGGTAAGTCCCGCCAGCAATGAACGCCCTTCCCCGCACAGAGGAAAATCCGCGCCGGGCAGCGGACTTGAAAAACCCTGCCGCGCTTCCGCGATAAGGCTCCTGCCCTTTTCCTCCGCTTCGGCAAGAACCCCCGCAGCCTCAAAGACGCGGATCAGCTCTTCCACCTCAGGCGCCGCCGCGCCGCCGGAACGGGCCGCGGCAAAACAGCGGCCGACCAGTTCCCGTTTTTCGGGGTAACGGTGCAGGTACAGAAGCACCGGCAGGCTTTTTTTCCCCTCCACCACATCGTCACCCCGCTTTTTCCCGGGGATACCGGTGGTCAGATTTTTAACATCATCGAGTATCTGAAAACCGACGCCGAGTTTTTCCGCCGCTTCACCTAACAGCTCCGCAATGGCCGCGTATACTTCGCGGCCGCCGGCCCTTTCGCCGGCGGTCAATGCCGCTTCCCCGGCGCAAACACCCAGCGCGGCGGCAAAGCGGGCAAGGCAGCCGGTCTTCAATCCGCACATGGTATAATATTCCTCCACGCCGGGGACAAGTGAAAAATTCCGGTGCCAATTAATATCCATTGCCTGCCCCAGATGCAGTTTCCGCATATACCCGGCCCAGAGCGAGTACACCCGGTTTTTATATTCCAGCGGGGAAGAAAGCCCCCTTGCCTCAAGCCCCAGCGCCCAGGGATCGATGCAGCTCAGGGGAAGGAAGTAAAGAAAACAACCGCCGTTGATCGCCGCGTCAAGGCCGTGAACAAGGTGTACCGCGGGCCTGCCCCGGCGCTCGTCGGAATCGTCTTCAATATCGTCATGGATGAGGCTGGCGTTATGGCAGAATTCGACCAGCGGGGCAAGCGGCAAGGCGGCCTCCCCTCCGCCGAGGCTTTCACAGACCAGGGTCATCAGCAGGGGCCGCCAGCGTTTTCCGCCCCGGGAAAGCAGGTCCCGGCCGGGCGCGGTCAGGGCTTGCAGTGACTCGGCGTTCAGCTTTTTCCCCAGGCCGGGAAATATATCCTCCGCCAGGGCCGCGCCGGGATTTTCCGGCAGCCAGCGCTCAAGCACCGCTTCAATATTTTCAAGCCGCCGGATATACTGCTGATCCATATATCATTATACAGGATACAAATGACGGATTACAAGAAACCGGATTACTGGCAGCTCAAGGCGCGGAAGGAGGGCTACCCCGCCCGCTCGGTTTACAAGCTAAAAGAGATGGACGAAAAATTCGCTCTGCTCAGAACCGGAAGAGGCGGCGCGCCGCCGGGAAGCCGGGTTCTGGATTTGGGGGCCGCGCCGGGAAGCTGGAGCCTCTACGCGCTGCGAAAAATGGCGGCCAACAGCTTTCTTGTTTCGGCGGATATTTCCCCCCTTTCCCGCCAATACGACCGGGGCCTTTTTGACGGAGATAACTTTTTCTTTGTTCAGGGCGACATTACCGAGCCGGCAATTCAGGAGATTATCCTTTCACGGGGACCGTATTCCCTGATAATCAGCGACGCCGCGCCGTCCACCAGCGGAAACCGTTCAATAGACGCCGCCCGCTCCCTTGAACTTGCGGAGGCGGTCCTTGATTACGCCGAAAAGGCCCTCGTAAAAGGCGGCCGTCTGGTGATCAAGGTGTTTCAGGGCGGGGATACCGCGGAACTGCTCAAACGGATAAAAACGCTTTTTGATGCCGCGAAGAGCTTCAAGCCCCAGGCCTGCCGCAGCGAATCATTTGAGACGTACTATATCGGAATGGGACGAATCAGCCGGTAAGCGCGGCAAAGTGAACCATGAAGCCCACTATCGTGGGCATCACAAGGTTGTCGTAATCTTCCAGGGGGAGGGCTTCCGCCGCCATAGCGGTGAGGGCCGCAATCAGGGCGATGCGGACGTCCGGCAAAACCTGATATGAGACGGCCAAAACTACCATAAAACAGGACAGGGAACCCTCAACGCTTTTGCCGTGGAGAAAGTCCGGGCGCAGCCTGCCGAAGTACTTCCCCACCAGGCTCGCGAACCCGTCGCCAAAAGCCAGCGCGTAGATGGCGATTGAGGACGCCGGGGAAGGGTAAAACAGCAGGGCAAGTAAAGCGCCCAGGCCCAGTGTTACCGGCCCCATCACAAAACGGCCTATATCCCGCTTGCGGGAGGCCATGCAGGTAAGCGAAGAAATTACGGGTACCTTGATGCCGGAAAGCCGCAGCATTTCCATGCAGGTATAACTCAATGTGCCGGCCATGAGAAGCGTCACGGTAAAAGACCGGCTCAGCGCCGCCATGGAGGGGCTGAGGGCAATGAGAAAATGTATCGCTTTTCGCAAAATTTCAGTTTTAAGGTCAGAAAAATCCACCGCCGCGCCGGCCAAACTCACTGCGGCGGCACGAAAACCCGTCTCGTTTCGAATTATTGCTTTGTTCATGTCAACAATATCTCGACAATTTTCATGTCAAGTTGTCTCCATTGTTTAGATTCCTGAAAATCTCACTCTGTCTTATAGAACAGTATGCATATTTACGAAAAAAAGGTCAATAGCTAAAACCGAAATTTCACCCAAAAGTGTCATATTTGTTCGTCAAACCGTTCGACTGTTCACGAATAAATTCCGATAATACGGCCCTGTCCGCAAATGCTCATTGCACGTACTTTCTGAGCGCCGCCGCCACCGCGCCAGGACCGGCAAGCAGTTCCTCAAAACAAGCTTCCACTTTTTCACCCAAACCTGCTTCGTAGAGATTTACCGCGAAGATTTTGCTGTTGGAAAGAATCGGCTCAAGGACGGAGTGGAAGGGACCTTTCTGCCCCAGCGTGATCCCCGCGAGAGCCAGGGAGAGGCTTGGGTACAGGGGATCCGGGCTTACGGTGAAGGGCTTGCCCTCGTCGTCAATGCCCAAAAGATAGCGGACCCAGGCGGCAAGTACCAGGGGAATAAGCCGCAAATCCTCCATTTTGAGCGCGCCGCTTGCAAGGTATGCCTTGACAGTTTCACCAAAGCGGATGGGGATTTTCTGGGAACTGTCACTGGCGATCCGCTGGGGGGTGTCGGGCATAAAGGGGTTGGGGAAGCGGACTTTGATAACCTCTTCAATGAATTCCTGGGGCGAGATGATTCCCGGATCAACCACTACCGGGAGACCCTCATAACCGATACCTTCAACGAGTTTTACCAGATCGGGATTTTTCATTTCTTCGCTGATGCGGGTGTAACCCAAGAGACAGCCGAAAATCGCCAGGGCGGTGTGCAGGGGATTAAGGCAGGTGCAGACTTTCATTTTTTCTACCTTGTCTACCGTGTCCCTGCCGGTAAAGATCACGCCGGCTTTTTCCAGCGCCGGACGGCCCGCGGGAAAGGCGTCCTCAATGACCAGGTATTGGGGTTCTTCGGCGTTGACAAAGGGGGCGGCGGGGGTGGTTTTGCTGTACAGGACGGTATCCTCAAAGCCGGTTTTTTCCAGCATGGCCTTGACCCCCGCATCGGGGCCGGGGGTGATTTTGTCGATCATGGACCAGGGGAAACTCACGGTATTCCGGTCACGGATATAGCCGGGAAAACTTTTGTCGGCCAGAGCCTTTTCGGCCCAGGCGGCGGCGAATGCGTCAACCGAGGCGAAAAGCCGGTCCCCGTTATGTGAACAGTTGTCCATGCTGACCAGGGCCAGGGGCAGCGCTTTGCCGGCTTTGCCCGCGAGGAAGCGCTCGTAAAGAAGGGCGGCGATTTTGCCCATGTAGCTCTGCGGCGCCGCTACGGGGCCGACGGCAAAATCCGCCGCCGCGTCGGGAAAGAATTCCCCCGTACCGTCTTTGATATTGTAGCCTTTTTCAGTGATCGTAAAACTCGCCATTTTCAGCGAAGGGGAGCGGAAGACGCGCTTTAGCGTTTCAAAATCCTCCGCGTTACCCATCCAGAAGGAGGCGGCGATACTGGCAATGACTTTTTTTTGTATTTCCCCCGACGCTTTGAGCGTGACCCCCAGAGTCAGATTGTCGCAGGGACGGAACACTTTTTCTATAATGCCGCCGTCACGGCCCGCGACCATTACAATACCGGTTTTTTCAATTCCCGCTTCCAGGAGGCTTTGCTGCAGGGCTGCGGGGAACACCCTGAAAATATTTCCCGCCCCAAAGTGTACCCATTCGGGCGCCGCCAGTGTCGTCTTTACCATCGCTTCCCGATCAAAACGGGGAATCTCTATACCGGCCGCCTCCCACTGGGCGCGGTTTTTCAACTCCCGGTCATTTAAGCGCATAACCTGCTCCTTTGTATCTGTTCAGACGGGAATCCTTTCCCGTCCGCATTGCGCGCCCTGATTGCACGCGCTCAAACGGCGTTTATTTTTTGACATTGGCTTTTGTTTTCGGCTTAGCGGCGCTTGTTTTTGCTTTAGCCTTCACGGCCGCCGCTTTCGGCGCCGCTTTTTTGGGTTTCGCTGACGCGGCAAGTTCCGGCCTTGTTTTCTTCGGCTTCGCCGCCGGGGCTTTTGAGGGCTTCACTGCCGCCGTTGTTTTCGGCGCGGCTACCTTCCGCTCCGCGGCATATTTTCGGTTCAGCTCTCCCTGGTATTCACAGCACTTTTCACACAGCGCGCGGCCTTTTTTCGCCTTGCCGCCGCAGCGGGGGCATTTGCCTGCCGCAATGCGGCGGTTGTACTGTTCCTTTCTTTTTTCGTTGAGTTCTTCCCTGTGCCGTTCGCGGTAGATCCTCTGCCGCTCCCTGTTTGCCTCCCGCACCTTCTCGTCCGTTATGGGCATAATGTTCCTCCAATACGTAATTTCCTTATATCATATCATATAATACCCGGAAGGGGAATGAGCCTCCGCGGAACAGATCTCCGGGGTATTAAACCAGACTTTCGAATAAGGCCTTCCTTTTGATACCGTCCCGCGCTATACTATAACCAACAACGACGCAGGAGTGAGGATATGAATATGCCGAAAAACGGATTGTGGTTTTTAAGGGTCTTGTGTATCGTCCTTTGTATTGCGGGCGCGGCGGAAACGCTCTTTGCCCAGGTTGACCAGGGGGAGTTGGAGCGGAACCTTACCGACGTAACCTTTATCAACTACGAGGGACCCCACGCGCGGATTGAAACCAGAGAGCAGATCCGTCAAATCGGCTCGGGCCTCGGCCGGGCGGTCAGCGGCGGCGCGGCGCGGACCGGCGGCACGGGTCGCTACTTTGTCATTCACTCCGTTTCCGCCCCGGAAGGCGACAAGCTGGACGCCGACATTTTCGGGCTGGGCGTTGACGTGGGAGTCGATCACATCCGTAACTTGAGGACCATCATCCAGGGCTATTTGCAGGAAGCCTACGGCTACAACGCCGCCGACGCCTCGCTTCTTGCCGAATACACGACCATCTATAACGCCGTCTACCGCGGAGATTGGGATTACTTTACCAGCCGTTACAAAACGCCGGTCATCGAAAACCTGAGCGAAGAAAAGGCCGGCCTTTCCATCCGCTACGAC
Organism: Treponema sp.; assembly: GCA_031270205.1. Taxonomy (GTDB): domain Bacteria; phylum Spirochaetota; class Spirochaetia; order Treponematales; family Breznakiellaceae; genus WQXQ01. Next base: position 7,990 of record JAISYA010000022.1, on the reverse strand, counting down.
GAGTGGCCCGGCAGTACCCTGATGCTCATCCCGCTGGGCATCGGCGGGCTCAGCTCAATTGACACCAGCGCCGTCAGCGACAGCCGGGTGATAGAAGAGCTGCGCAAGGAAGACGACCGCGGCGTGGAGCAGCGGCAGGAAATGGTAGAATTCAAGGAGCGGGAAGCGGCCGAGGCCGAACAGCGCGCCCAGGTTGAGCGGGAGGCCATCAGGGAAGAAGAGCAGCGTACCACTGAGGAGCGCGTCCAGGTGGAAGAAGAGCGGCAGCAGATCGCCCAGGAGCGGGAAGCGGCCCGGGACGACCCGGCCGCGCAGGAAGAACTTGACCGGCGCGAACAGCAAGTCGAACAAAGGGCCGAGGAAATCGATCAGCGCGAACAGGTCCTTGAAGAGCGGCGCGAGGAAGCCCGGAAGCAGGAAGATTTCGCCGAACAGAAGACCGAAGAAGCCCAACAGGAGCGGGAAAGCATCGCCGAGGATCAACAGGCGCTGATAGACGCGGGGGAGCGCGGCGGCGTGATAGGCGCGATGCTTGAATCGCCTGCCGCCACAGTGGGGAGGCTCGTCCGGCTTGACTCGGCCACCGGCGAGGAACTCAAGCGTTCCCCGCTGAATACCGTATCAATACGGACGCTCACGTTCCTCAACGGCAAGATACTCGCCATCGCCGGCGAAACCCGAAGCGGCGGCGCGGTCAGGCTTGTTGAAATAAACCCCGGCAGCCTGGAAATGGCGAAACAGGGAGATGAGGACATTCACCCCACAAGCCTCCTCTGGGTGAACGGCAGCGACATTTACGCCATCACCGCCGGTGACGGCAGCCTCAACCTCGGCCGCTTTGACGCGAATCTGGCCCTGCTGGCAAAGTCCGCGATAAGCGTGCATCCCAACGCCTCGGTGACCATACAGCAGGGCAGCCTGCTCACCCAGCGCGCCGACGGTTCGGCGGCGATCCTAAACCCCGGCGATTTGACAGAGATAGGGAAGTAGGGGATTAAAGGTAAGTGCGAATGTTATTGTCGATACCGTTTCCTTCCTGGCTTAAGCCGGAAATAATCCCCGGTCTGCCGGTCCGCTGGTACGGCCTCATGTACATTGTCGCTTTCGGCGTCGCCTTTCTGCTGTACCGCAGCCAGGTGCGGGAGCGGCGTTTCCCCATGAACGAAGACGAGCTTTCGGGGCTGTTTTTCTGGGGCATATTGGGGCTGCTCCTGGGCGCGCGGATTTTTGCCGCCGCCGTGTACGAAACAAGCGACATCTACCGGCGGCAGCCCTGGCTCGTGTTCTGGCCGTTCAGGGAGGGGCGGTTCACCGGCCTTATGGGGATGAGTTACCACGGCGGCGCGATAGGCGGCCTCCTGGCGGTGATTATCTATTGCCGCGTGAAACGTTTCAGTTTTCGGGAGATCGCCGACATGTATAGCGCCAGCATCCCCCTGGGCTATACCTTCGGGCGGCTGGGGAATTTTATTAACGCCGAATTGTACGGCAGGGTAAGCGCCGGCCCCCTGGGAATGATCTTCCCCAACGCCGCGCCCCTTCCCGCGGGCGAAGACTGGGTGCGGGAGGCGGCGGCCCTGACCGGCACGGCGATTAACGGCGCCTGGGTGAACCTGCCCCGCCACCCTTCCCAATTATACGAGGCGCTTTTCGAGGGGGTAATTCTCTGGGCGATTATCTGGTTTTTCCGCAGCCGCAAGCCCTTCAAGGGGTTTCTCGTGGGCCTGTACTTTGGCGGTTACGGCCTCTTCCGTTTCTTTATCGAATATTTCCGCGAACCTGACGCCGACCTGGGCTATCGGATCGAATTCGTCAAAAGCGGCCTTTCGCCGGCCTATACCCACCCGCCTTTGAGTTTCTCGACCGGGCAGATTCTTTCATTCGGGATGATTGTATTCGGTATTGTGTGGATCATTGCCGCCTCCCGCCTGCCCGGAAGGGAAACGATTCGGGTCTACGATACTGCCGCCGGCGGAACGGCCGGAAAGCCCGCCGTGGATGACGCCGAAAAAACGGCGGAACGCAACCGGAGACGGAAACTGCGGAAAAAGCTGCGGTAAGGGAATTGGAGGTTTGCTCCGATAGGCGCAGATACACGGCGCGTACCGCCCGGGTACAGTTCTCCGAAGGAGACAATGACGGCGCCCGGTTTTGGAAACATGAACATGCGATTGAGGAAACGGCCGGATGCGGTGATTTCTTTTCCTTGAGTCTTGTCCACAGAAAGGGGAACCGCCGGCACAGCCGATACCACTCTGGCTGCGCCGGCGGCGGTAGATTTGTCGTTACCTCCTTCCAGTTTTCTCCGCACGGTCAAACTGACCGTTTTTTTTTTATTATTTACTCTAGCCCGGACCGTGTGAACGTAATACACCCAAAAATCAAAAACCACCAATTTGAAAGAATTGTCTTTTCGAAAGAAGAAAAACTACCATAGCCCTTAGGCCGGGCCCGCCTGCGGCGGCAGATCAGGGACCGAAGGGACCGGCGGTTAGCGCCCGTTCAATTTCGTCAATGACCGTGTCGGGGGTGGAAGCGCCGGCGCAGAGGCCTACTGTCTGAAAGGCGGCGAAGCCTGGGGGAATATCGGCGGCGGATTCGGAGAGGGCGCAGGGCTTGCCGTGTTCCCGGGCGATGCTAAGCAGGCGGCGGGTGTTGGCGGATTCTTTTCCGCCGGCAATGATGACGGCGTCAACTTTGTCAAGGAGTTCCCGTAAAGCATCCTGGCGTTCTCGGGTGGCGGCGCAGATTGTCTCGATAATTTCCAGCCCGGAGAAATATTTTTTGATCGCGTCACCTATCGCCCGGTATTCTTCTTCCGAGATCGTGGTTTGCCCAATAAGCGCAGGTTTAGCCCCGGTTTCAGCGGGAAACGGCCCCGCGACGCTCAGTCCGGCGGCGGCTTTTTCCGCTTCGGCGGCATTGCCTACCACAACGCAAAAGGTCCGCACCCCGCCGGCCGATGCGGCGTAACCCCGGACGCCGATGATTTCGGCGTGGCCGGCCTCTCCGGCTAAAAAAAGCCCGTACCCGGCCGCGGCAAGGGCCCTGGCTTTAAGCTGGCTGGCCTTGACTTTAGGGCAGGTGGCGTCAATGATCCGCCCTCCCCTCCTCCGCAGTTCGGCTTCCGCCTGGGGGCTGATCCCGTGGGCGCGGATAATGAAGGTTTCGCCGTTTATATTCCGGGGAAGGCGGTTTTCATCAATAATTTCCACCCCCCGGCTTTTCAGCGTTTCCAGCACACGGGGATTATGGACCAGCGGCCCAAAAGTAAAGACCCTGCCGCTCTTTTCCGCTTCCGCGCAGGCAAGCTCCGCCGCCCGCCTTACCCCCATACAGAAACCCAGTACCCCGGCGCGGATCACTTTCACGGGAAGATCCTGCCGAATTCAAACCACGGATTACACTGGCCGCACCGACCACAAGCCCGCGCCTGCACAGGCGCCGCACGGAAAACACGGACGCCCGGCCCGAAATTCCTGCTTTTGTCCGTGTAGTCCGTGGTTTATCTCCCTAATGTTCAGGACAAAACACTCAGGCTTTGACACGCGCCGGAGCGCCCATAAGTTTCCGCTTGTCGCGCTTGCTTTTTTGAATTTCCCAAAAATTCAAAAAACCGGAGGCGATAAATATGGTCGAGAATACACCGGAAACCATTCCCACGAGCAGGGCCAGGGCAAAATCCCGCATGGACCCCGATGAGAAGATAAAGAGGAACACTACCGCCAGCATGGTGGTTACGGTGGTAATGATGGTCCGGCTTAAAGTCTCGGTCAGGGACCGGTTGAGCACATCAATAAAAACATCGTCGGGGCGGATCCGGCGGTTTTCCCTGATCCGGTCAAAGATAACGATGGTGTCGTTGATCGAGTAACCAAGGATGGTCAGAATCGCCGCAATGGTGGTTGTGCTGAATTCCATCCTGGTCCAGACGATAAAGGCCACGATGACCAGGGCGTCATGGATAATGGCGATTACCGCGCTGAAAGCGTATTGGGGCTTAAACCGGATAGACGCGTAAATCAGAATCAGCAGCAGAGTCAGCGCCAGCAGTATTCCCGCCTGATCGGTCAGATCTTTGGAAAAGCGTGAGCCGACATAGTCGGAACGGAGCAGCGCTACTTCGCCGCTGCCGAAAACTCCCTCAAGGACGCTGATGATCTGTTCCACCGGAACGCCCTCTTCGTCCTGATTGTCCCTGTCCTCAATGCGGATCATAAAATGCCGGTCCGAGGGCTGCCCCATGTTCTGCACCGAAACAGTCTGCCCCAGGCTGGTCAGCGCCTCCCGTACCGAGGCGACAGAGATCGGTTCGCCTTGGGGGTCAAGGTAATGCACCGCATAGGGAGTACTCCTCAGGTTGGGGTTGCCCTGGGTACTGAACACCAGCCAGCGCGAATCAACTTCGGGCCGGGCGTTCAGATTGACGCTTAAGCCCTCCACCTGGGAGCTGAAACCCCGCTCAACGTCGCCGAGAGTCCGGTATTCGGTGTAGGGGAATGAATAGGTCTTTCCCTCAACGCCGGCCCCGGAAATAACGATGTACAGGCCGTTCCGATCAAAAGAGAAGGCGGCGTTGCCCATGCCGGACCAGGTAAGACTGAAGGCGGTGGGGGCAAATTGCAGTTCCTGAATAAGGCCCGCCCTAAAATCAATCCCCAGGTTGAACCCGCCTTTGGCAATGTAACCGGCAATTCCGGTAACGGCGATAACCACGGAGACAACCGCGGCGGGAAAGAAAAACCGGGAAAAACGAATGATCCTTTTCATTATCCCACCTCCCCCGCGGCTTTGGTTTTGCCCTGTCCGCGTGACCAGCTTACCGAAACATTTTTACTGTGCAGCACATCCGTGCCGAAGTCAAATATGAGACGGGACACAAAGAGGGCGGTGAACACCGATGAAAATACGCCGATGGCAAGGCTTACCGCGAATCCCTTGATGGGGCCGGCGCCAAGCTGGGAGAGGAACAGCGCCGCGATAAAGGTCGTAATATTGGAGTCCATGATCGCCCAAAAAGCCTTGTTAAAGCCCGCCTCAACCACGGCTTTACGCCCCTTGCCCAGACGCAGTTCTTCTTTCATACGCTCAAAGATGATCACGTTGGCGTCTACCGCCATGCCGATAGTGAGGATAAAGCCCGCGATGCTCGGCAGGGTCAGGGTAAAGTTAAAAGCCGAAAGTACGCTAAACATGATGTAGAAGTTAAAAAGCTGGGCAATTACGGCGTTGATTCCCGCGATCTTGTAAAAGACCAGCATAAAGACCAGCACCATCACAATGCCCCAGATCAGGGCGTACAGCCCCCGGCGTATGGTGTCCCCGCCCAGGGAAGGGCCGATACTCTGCTGGTTGGCAACCTCAAGCTGCACCGGGAGAGCCGCGGTCCTGAGAATCAGGGCGATGTTGTTCGCCTCCTCCGCACTGAAACCGGTCAGGCGCACCGCGTCGCGGATCGGCTCCTGGATAGTCGCCACCGATTTTATCCGGTCGTCCAGTACCAGGGTCAGGGGCTTTTCCACATTTGCCGAGGTGAGCTTGTAAAATATCTCCCCGCCCTCGCTGTCCAGCATAAAAGTAACCTGGGGCTGGTTGTCCCAGCCGCCCCGTTCCGAAATGGCGCTGCGGATGTGGTTCCCGTCAAGGCCCACTTCCTTTTTAACCGCCGCGTAACGGAGGCTGCCGTCGGCGTTTCTGGCCTGCTCGTCAAGCCCGTAACGGTCTTTGACATATACCCCCAGCACCTTCACGTCCGCCGACACGATAGCAGGATCAACCAGGCCGCCCTCGCTGTTAAAAGTGGTGGCAGGATGAGTCCGGTAGTAGTTGTTAAAGGCTTCGGTGGCCTCAACATCTTCCATGTGGAAGGCGAGACTCCCCCTTCCCATAATGATATCGTTGATCCGCTCGGGATCGGCGGTACCGGGAATCTCCACATAGATCTGATCCGTTCCCTGCCGGCGGATTACCGGCTCGGTAAGGCCGAATTGGTCGATACGGCTGTTGAGGACTTCCAGGGCGCGGTTCATCGCGTCGACCCTGTCCTCTTCGGTCAGGGGCCGGCCGAGCCGTTCCTGGAGGGCCGCAAGATCGGCCTGCAGCACAATGCTCAAACCGCCTGAGAGATCCAGCCCCAGCTTGACCGCGTTTTTTTGCAAATCCTTGAGGGCGAAAATATCTTCCCGGCGCTTGGTCTCAATGGCGTCCAACACTTCCCTTCTGCTGTTAAAAGCGGAAAGCGTCTCCCTGGCGTCCCATTTTTCCGGAACTGTCTGCCTGGCGTCTTTATAGATCTTTTTCGCCTGGGTAACGAGGAACGAAAGTTCCCTGGGCACATCATCTCCCGATCGGGCCCTGTCGATCAGTTGCTGCAGGTCCGCCTGGGCGGTCTGCGAGGCGTAGATCTTGATCTGTTCACGGGATTCCAGCGCCAGGGCCTGCTGGTCTTTGGGAACCAAAAAATACCAGCGTATACTCGGCCAAAGAAACACAAAACATATCGCCATTATCACCAGGATAATGATGAACCGGTACCGTTTACTCATCGTTATGCTCCAAAGGGTTTATTTTTGTTTGTTTTCCGCGGTTTCACCACTTTCATCCGGCGCGGCGTCATCGTCGTTTTTTTCTTCCCTGCTTTCGATCTTTTCGGTTTTGTCTTCCCGTGCGGCAGCTTCAACGTTGGAAATGGCGCTGCGGCTGAATTCGATTTTGGTATTATCGTCAACCCTGACAATAACGGAGCTTTCCCGCACGCTCTGAATGGTTCCGTGGATACCCCCGGCGGTAACGATCTTGTCCCCTTTTTTGAGGGCGGAAAGCATTTTCTGGGTTTCTTTTTGCTTTTTGTTCTGGGGCCGGATTATCAGAAAATAAAAGATGGCGATAATCGCCGCAAAGGGTACAATACTGGTGATGAAACTGGCCGGACCCCCCGCGGCGCCGTCACCGGCGGTTTGAGTTCCGCCCAAAAGAAGAGGAAACACAAGTGAATTCATACGATACATCCTTAAAATAGTATTGAAGGGTTTTCACAATATCCCGCTGAAAACGCCCTGAACTGCAAGACTAGCATAAAAAGAAGGGGATTACAAGAGGGAAGAGCGGCTTTTCAGGGCATGGTCACGGATGCGATACAATGAGCATTGCGTGAGCCGTTCCCAAAACCGCGGTTTTGGGAACGGCCGCTTTACAGTACAATAGAACGTTTCACTTCTATCGGGAATACGCCGAACAGCCGGTCCAGAGAAGCGGCGGGGCTGAGGGAAGCGCCGCTGATCTGGTTATATATCTCCACCACGGTTTCAAGCTCTCCGGGGGCTTTTGACCAGATCGCCGAGGAATAGGCGGCCCGGAACAGTCCTTTTTCCGCCAATTCCCTGGTGGAAAGGCCGCCGTAGCGTTTTTTGGCTTTGCCGTCCACCACCGCGGCGGGGCCGTCGTAGCCGATGGTAAAGATGAATTCTTCGCGGGAAAGCACGGGTCTGTTTAGGGCGCCGGGGAGAAAGAATCTTTCCCCGCTCCGCAGCCCGGGCAGACCCAATCCGCCGGAATATCCTTAAAAGCGGTTCCCGGCTGTATCCCCTCGCCGGGCTCGCCGGCGGCCGGATCATACACATACCCGCAGACATCGCATACGTACTTTTGCATAGCTTACTCCTTCACTATCAGTATAGCATACACCCGCTCTTCGCGTCCACTTTCGCTTGCCCTGTCCGGCTAGGCGGCTTACGCCGTGCCGTTACTGAGACGGCGGCCACTACGGGGCTGTAAACGAAGTGAAATAACGGTTGTCTTTTCAGGGTACCGGCGGACAGTTTTCTGTTCTTGCGGCTCGTTTCCGCGGCTGTCCGGCTCCTCCCCCTCCTCATCCGCTGGTTTGCCCGCTCTGTTCCCCGGCAGGGACAGAGCTATCCCCAAAACAAGCGCGGAGTCTCTGAATAGGCTGGTGTCAGGATGCTTTTTGTTTTAACCGGTGCAGCGAGGTACC
>JAISYA010000249.1 GCA_031270205.1 Treponema sp. | reverse complement strand
TATAATTGGACAATATATAACCGTATTTTTGTTCATTGTATATGCAATTACTTATATATGCCTTGTATTATATTTTAAGAAAGGCGGGGCATTGTATAACAAATCGATAGTTTTTGGTGAAATAAATTACAATGAAAAAGAGAAAAAACATACTAATGATGGAGAATAATTTGCATTTCGCCATACATGGCGAAATGCAATCGCAGGTGATCTAAAACACTTCGCATAACGCGGTTGTAGGAATTGACTTTGATACCATAGTCTACCAGGACGGCTTCACCGTGAAAGGATTTGCCTCCGCCGACTATTACGCCGAATTCGATGTTTAGCGGGTTGACGCAGGATCATAAATTTAAGAGGGACTATCCACAGATTACGCTGATTGCGAACTAAAGTTCGACACAGATTTTTGCCGTAACCTTGTGGGCTACGTCTCTGACCGTAAAGTCTAACGCCATGGTGTTACTCCTCTTTATGTATGGTATCTCCGGCCATCCGCGGCGGCGCCGCACGGCTGAGGTAAACGTACTACGAATGAAAGAAATTGTTAATGGGGGGGTCTGGGGGGCCTCTGGCCCCCCAGCGGGGCGTTGCGGGTAAGGTAGACCGCTGTCGCGGTCAATCAGAAACCGCAGAGGGGGTAGGGCGCAACGCAGTGCGCCCGGAGGGGGAGACTTCCCCCTTCAAATGCCTTATTCCTCTTTTGTCATTCCCCGCTTTGTGGTACTATAGGCGGACTGCCATGCATTCCCAGTTTCAGCGGCTCGCGCCTTTTATCAGAGAGTATATCTACGAAAAAAAGTGGACCGCCCTGCGGGACATTCAAGAGGCGGCTATCGCCGCAATTCTTGACGGCAGCGGGCATCTGCTCATCGCGTCGGGAACGGCGTCGGGAAAAACCGAAGCCGCCTTTTTTCCCGTTATCTCGGCGCTGTGCGCAAAGCGTCCCGCCTCGGTGGGCGCGCTGTACATCGGCCCGCTCAAGGCGCTGATAAACGATCAGGCCCAGCGGCTCGCCCCCTTGATGGAACGGGCGGAACTGCCCCTCTGGCGCTGGCACGGGGATGTTTCGGATCATCACAAGAAAAGCCTGCTTGAAAAGCCGTCGGGCATATTGCAAATAACGCCCGAATCCCTTGAGGCCCTGCTCCTCCGTTCCCCGGGGATGATCCGCTCCCTGTTTCACGCGCTCTCCTTTGTGATCATCGACGAGGTACACGCCTTTATGGGCAGCGAGCGGGGCAGCCAGATACTCTGCCAGCTTGCGCGGATCGAAGCAGCCGCCCTGTGCAGGCCCCGCCGTATCGGCCTTTCGGCAACCCTGGGCAGCTATGGCGGGGCGGCCGAATGGCTTGCAAGGGGAAGCGGCTTCCGGGAAGGGGCGATTATCCGGGATGACAAAAACCGGCGGCGGATAAGCATCGCTCTGGACTATTTTTCAGGGGAAGAACGTTCCTGCTGCGAGGCGCTGTACCGGCAGGTACGGGGAAGGCGCTGCATCATCTTTACCAACAGCAGGAACGAGGCGGAAAACACCGCCGCCGCGTTAAGCGAAATCGCGGGCGGCCGCCGGGGGGAACGCTTTTTGGTGCATCACGGCAGCGTCTCGGCAAGCCTCCGCGGTGAAACCGAGCGGGAACTGCGGGACAGCGACTCTCCGGTAACGGTGGCGGCCACCGCCACGCTGGAAATGGGCATCGATATTGGGAAACTCGACCGGGTTATCCAAATCGGCCCGCCCTTGAGCGTGTCCGCCTTTGTGCCGCGCCTGGGCCGCTCCGGCCGCCTGCGGGGCAGGAGCGAAATCTACTTCAGCTCCCTGGAAGAAAAGGGCAAATGGGAACACCCGGTAAACGGCCTTCCCTGGGACCTCCTCAAAACCATCGCCGTAATCGAACTGTACCTCGGCGAAAAATGGATAGAACAGAGCGAAGAGAATCCCCTGCCGTACAGCCTCCTCGTCCACCAGACGCTCAGCGTGCTCTGTTCCCTGGGGCCGCACAGCCCCGCTTTACTCAGCCGGCGGGTCCTCGCGCTGCCGGCCTTTTCCCGCTTCGGCCCGGAGGATTTTGCCGAACTTGCCGCCCATCTCATCTCGCTTGATCTTATCGAACAAACCGATGAGGGCGAGCTTATCGCCGGCCTTGAAGCGGGGCGTCTTGCCGCCCACTATTCCTTTTACTCGGTCTTTGCCGACTACTCCGAATACCGGGTTGTTGCCGGAGGAAGAGAAATCGGGCGCGTCAATTTTATTCCCCCGGAAGGCAGCACTATTGTCCTGGGGGGGCGGTACTGGCGGGTGGAATGGATTGGCCAGCGGGAAAGAGAGATCAGCGTAGGTCCCGGCGAGGCGGGCGGCCGCCGGGTCTGGCGCGGCAGCGGCGCGGAACTGCACGGCCGGATCGCGGCCGGTATGCGCAAAGCGCTGTGCGAACAGACCGTCTACCCCTATCTTTCCGCGCGCGCCCGCCGCAGGCTGGCCGAGGCACGACAGGCCGCGAAACAATGGAAACTCGCCGAAGCGATTGTTATTCCCCCGGAAGGCTGCGAAGCGTCCCCCGCGGGCGAACCCCGCCCGTTTGTGCTGCTCCCCTGGCTGGGCAGCCGGGCCATGCGGACACTGCTTTTTATACTGCAAAACCGCGAACACCGCCAAAGCCTTGGCATCCGTTCCTTTTCGCGGGAAAACGATCTTTCGGTCAACATCCGTTCCAGCCTTCCCCTCAGCGGCTTCCGCGAAGCATTGGCGCTGCTGCTTGAACGCTACAAAACACCGGAATCACTGGAAACCCTTATCGACCCCGCCCGTATCCCCCTGCTGGGCAAATTCGATCCCTACCTTCCCCCCCGCGCGCTCGCCCGCCAATACGCCGCGGCAATGCTGGAGCCGGTTGAACTAAAGAGCGAAGAGCAGTGAGCAATGAGCAAAGAAGAGCGAATGAAGAATGAAGAATGAAGAGTGACAAAGAGCGGGCCTGTCTTTCATTGCTCTTTGTTTCAATTTCCGCTTGACGACCGGCTCAATCCATGCTACGCTGTTCCTCATGAACGGGGCAAAACCGCAGATTTTTTACACTTTTCGCTTGCTTTTTAGCGCCGTTGCGGTTATAATCTCTCTCTCTCTCTCTCTCTCTCTCTCTCTCTCTCTCTCTCTCTCTCTCTCTCTCTCTCTGTATATACTCACCAGAATCTTTTTTTGTGGGATGACTCTGTCCGCAGGGCTTCCCTTCCTACCCACCACGCACATAAGCCGGACGCCAGGAGGCCTGCCGGCTTTTTTATTTTCTCCATCTAAAAGGAGTACTGTATGAAGAAAAACAATCTATTCAGCCTTGCCGTCTGCGCCGCCCTCGCGGCAATAGGTATCCTCTGCGCCGCCTGCCCCACCGGCGCGGAAGGCATTGCGGGAGGAATGGGAGGGGACCAGGGAGGCACCGGCACGATACGGATCGGCCAGGGTTTGGACAATAATAGCAGGACCGCTGTCCCCGACGCCGCCGAATTGGCCGGCATAACGTTCAAGGTACACCTTACCGGGCCGGGCGGAACCATTGACCGCGACTTCGGTCCGGAGGGCGGGACTATTGACGTGGCGGCCGGTTCCTGGAACATTACCGTAAAAGCCTACAACAGCGAGCCGCGCCTGCGCGGTATGGCCGAGCAGACCATCAGCGTAGCGCCCGGCGGCTCGCAGACCATCAGCGTTACCGCGGTGATTGGGGTAAAGAGCGAAGCGGAGTTCCTGGACGTGATGGACGTCAATAGCGCGATGTACCGCTACAACGACAGCGACCCTTCGCGGGAAAACCTCATCGTGGTGGAACAGGATTTCGACATCAACGGATTCATCAATATCAGCAACTCCCGCAAGTATACGATTATTGCCGAACCGGGGACTACGCGGACCATACGCCGCAAAGACGGTTCCGGAGTCGGGGCCTGTATAAACGTGGATGCCGGCGTACTCACCCTGGGCAAGGCCGGGGAAACCGGAAAGCTGGTCTTTGACGGGCTGGGAATCGCTTACTACGCCGCAAACGCTTTCCTGTATATATACAACACCGGCTCGTTAATCATAGACGGCAATACCGAAATAACCCGGATAAAGGAGAGCACCGGATATTCGCCCATCTGGTGCGACAGCCTCGTTGAAATGCGGGGCGGGAAGATCACCAACTGCGTGGCCATGAGCTGGTCCGAAGGCGGCGCGGTTTCGGTCCGCAACGGCGGCCAGTTTACCATGAGCGGCGGGGAGATCAGCGGGAACAGCAGCACCTTAGGCGGAGGCGGCGTCACCCTGATGGATAACGGCCGGTTTACCATGAACAGCGGGATCATCAGCGGGAATGCCGTGACATTGGTCGGGGGCGACGGAGGCGGCGTCGCCCTGAATGATAACAGCCAGTTTATCATGAGCGGCGGGGAGATCAGCGGGAACAGCAGCGCCTCAGGCGGAGGCGGCGTCGCCGTGAGGGGTAACGGCCAGTTTACCATGAGCGGCAGCGGGAAGATCAGCGGGAATGAAGCAACCGGGACCGGGAACAGCGGCGGCGGCGTCGCCCTGGGGGGTAGCGGCGTTTTTACCATGACCGGCGGAGAGATCAGCGGGAACTCCGCGCCGAACGGCGGCGGCGTCGCCCTGACGGATGCGGGCGCTTTTGAAATGAGCGGCGGGAAGATCATCGGGAATACCGCGAACAGGCGCGGCGGCGGCGTCGCCGTAACGGATAACGGCGGGTTTACCCTGAGCGGCAGCGCCGAGATCAGCGTGAATACCGCGCCGGAAGGGGGCGGCGTCGCCCTGACGGATGCGGGCGTTTTTGACATGAACGGCGGGAAGATCAGCGGAAACATCGTCGCCGGTAACGGCGGCGGGGTCTACCTCGCGGGGAATTCGACAAGCACGACCCTGGGCAGCCGGACCTTTACCATGACGGACGGGGAAATCAGCGGGAATAGCGCAACCAGCGGCGGCGGGGTATCTACGGGCTATATAGGCAGCATGAATAATGATGTAAACAAATTCATCATGACCGGCGGGATCATCAGCGGGAATACCGCGACCAGCGGCGGCGGGGCACATATCGGCAGCTTCTACGGATCAAGTCCCGTCAAGGTTATCTTTGCCAAGCGGGGCGGGACCATTGGGGCCAACACCGCCGTCTTAGGCAATAATGAGGTGTATGCTAATGTAACGTCTCCGCTTTCCCGCACTACCACGGCCGGGCCGGGCGTGCGGCTCTATATTGAACCCACAAGCTTTAGCCCTACACTGCTCGACCCGGTTGGTAATGTTGACACCACAAGCAACTGGCTCTGAGCGCAGGTTTAGGCGGCGCGAAGCGTCCGTTTCGCGCGCAGCGTCTGTTTCGCGCGAACCGTACCGGTTTGCGGCGGGCGGCGCGGCCAAAGGGGAATGAACAACACACCGTAAAAATCCCGGAGGAAGCGTCCCCTTCGCGGCCGGCCCGGTTCGCAGGCAGCGGACGCCGGTAAAAAAGAAGGCGGCGGCGTAAAAAGCAGCAACGCCGCCGTAAAACGGTACAAAGTCGGCAGAAAAGCCGGCTTTGCCAACAGGAGCACGCCCAGCCCGGGCGCGGCGCTGTTTGTCGACGGCAACGGTAGCGCCAAGTGGGGCACGGGCGGCGCCGAGTACACCGAAAGCGGCGCGCCCAAGACCACCACGGACGACACGCTGATTGCGATAATGCCGTAGGTACACACGAGGATGAGCGGTAAGAGCCAAGGCGCGAAGGCGCCCGGCGCCGGGCGCAAAATCGTGAATTCGGGCAATTTTGGCCCGAATTCACGTGATTCCGGCCCGAATTTGCGCAATTTTGGCTCTTATCCGCACCGTTCCGGCTATGGCCGGAATGATTCCGGCCAAGGCCGAAACGATTCCGGCCAAGGCCGAAACGATTCCGGCCAAGGCCGCAATGACTCCGGCCAAGGCCGCAATGACTCCGGCCAAGGCCGAAACGATTCCGGCCAAGGCCGAAACGATTCCGGCCAAGGCCGAAACGATTCCGGCCAAGGCCGCAATGACTCCGGCCAAGGCCGGAACGGCTCCGGCCAAGGCCGGAACGGCTCGGCGGTATGGCCGCGCGATGCCGCCGTATAGCTCATCAACAAAAGGAGATACGTATGAGTACCGATTACATTCCCGACAAGGACAGCGAATTCAATAACTGGATAGTTAATTACACCCACCAGGTCCACCAGAACACCTCGGGGACGTCGCCGGTGTGGACCCACATTCCAGCCGCGGACGTGCTCAAGCTCGTCAACCTGCGCGGCGCGTGGAGCAACGCCTACGAAGCCACGCTGGCGCCGCACAGCCCCGCCCTTACCGTGGCGAAAAACGAAGCCCGCGCCGCCGTGGAGTCGTACGCCCGCGTCTT
>JAISYA010000226.1 GCA_031270205.1 Treponema sp. | reverse complement strand
GGAAGCGCGGGCACTGACGGCAAGAGCTACAGCATCAGCGCCGGAGGGGCGGGCTGGAAGCCCTCCGCCCCCGAAAACAACGGCTGGTCATGGGTGGAAGCGGTTACCGGCGTCGCCGAATTTTCGCACGGCGGCAACGGCGGCTATCCAGCCGCCCCATCGGGAGGCGTTCCCGGCGTCTATTTCGGAGACGGGGCATCGGGGGGCAGTGGCGCAAATACCCCGGGCGCGGCGGGCCACAGCGGCATCGTCATCATCCGCTTCCTCAATCCGGGCTATACCGGCTGAACGAATGCAGCATAATGCGGGAAAAATGTACAATACCGCGGAAAGAATGCAGATTACGCGGCGGCGGCGCGGAAAGCGGACGCCGGGAAAACCGGCAGCGCTGCGCGCGGGGGAGGGAATGCGGCGCGCAGGGGAGGGAATGCGAGCAAGACGGGAGGGAATGCGATCGCACGGGGAGGAATGCGACGCGTATGGGAGGTAATGCGGTTAAAACGGGAGGGAATGCGAAGCGCAGGGGAGGGAATGAGACCGCACGGGGGGGAATGCGGGTATGACGGGAGGGAGCGCGGGTATAATGGGAGGGAGCGCGAGTATAACGGGAGGGAGCGCGAATATGACGGGAGGGAGCGCGAATATGACGGAAGGGAATGCGCGTAAGACGGGAGGGAATGCGCATATAACGGGAGGGAATGTGAGTAAGACGGAAGGGAATGCGAACTACGGGGAGGACAGTTCCTCCGGCCGGGGGATCACCAAGCGGCGGGCCATGCAAGACGCGCCCGCGCTCATGCGGGACTTCGCCCGCTCCTCCATCCGCCGCCGCAAAACGGCGCGCGGAGCCGGCGCTGTTGACCAACGGGGATTTTCCCGCGTATACTAAAGCTGAGGCATACCAATGATACAGCTCTATTTTTTATCGATACTGTGTAACAGTTTGACCGCGTATATACTCATTCTGGATGATACCGGGGAAGGGGCGTCGATAGCGGACAGCGTGCAATTTTCATTCCGTAAGGGCATTTTCCCGCTGGTCCTGGGCATTCTGTGCGCCCTTACCGGCGTGCTGAAGCTGCTTTCCCCCAGCCAGGATTCGCTGCCTATCCTGGGGGACCTCGTGCCCGCCCTGGCGGGCCTCCTCGCCGGTTTTGTCCTGATTTTCAGCTACTACCGGGAACACGCTTCGATTGGCGCTTCCGCGTCCGGGGGAACACTTGACCGGATGGGCGATGCCTTCCTGAAATACAAAAAAGGACTGGGCTTTATCCTCCTTGCCTCGGCGGCCCTGCACTTCCTCTTTCCCCAGGCGCTTTTTCTGTAGGACATGGGGCAAAAAAGGTCGGTCGCGGGGATAGCGATTGAGGGCGGCGCGCTCTTTATCGCCCGGCGGAAACCCGGCGGCGGCCTGGGAGGCAAATGGGAATTCCCCGGCGGAAAAGCGGAAGCAGGGGAAAACGATGAGGCGGCCCTGCGGCGGGAATACCGCGAAGAATTCGGCCTTGCTATTGAGACGGGCCCCCTCTTGGCAGGTACTTCTTTTGTGCATAAAGGTAATACCTTTTCCCTGAATGCCTACCGGGTTTTTTTTGAAGACGGTGAGCCGGGCGGCCGTATATGTTTGAACGAACATACCGAATGGCGCTGGGCCGCGCTGGAAGACATTGAAAAAATGGATTTTGCCGATTCGGACCGGGGGCTGTTCCCCGCCTTAAAAGTGTATCTTAACCATGAAGCCGGTATCCATCATTGAAAGACCGGTCCCCGCCTCGCCCGCATGGGCATACGCGCCTCCCGTTAAAGGCCGCTGGTACACCTCGCCCCTGCTTCCGGTGATATAGCGGTAGGCGAAGTCCAGGGAAAGCGAAAGCCGCTCGCCGGGATTAAAGGCAAGCCTGGCCCTGGGTTCAAGAAAGAGGCCCCAGCGGGTATAATCCCTGAATTCCTTCATTACCAGGAGGTGCTCGTCCAGATCGGCGCACCAAATCAGCGGGCTTATCTGGAAAAACAATTCCCCCGAGAAAAACGTAAGAAAACGGAACTCGGCGGAAACCCCCGGCGCGAGGAGCAGCCAGTCCTGGCTGTAGTTGATTACTCTTCCGAAAATCGCAATTTCCTCAGCGTCGTCGATGGAACCGAAATCCCCCCCGCTTCCCGAAGCGTACCGCAGGGAGCCGTTCCAGCCGGTAAAGGAAAAGCGCATGTACGACACACCGGCGTATGCCCTAAGGGCGAAAAGGGATTTTACCGGAATGGAAACGCCCGCCGTTCCCTCAAGCCAAAAAAATTCCCTGGTTTCATTATCGTGGGACGAATAATTCGTCAGGGCGGTGTTTGCGGTTGACTGCCAGTCCCTATCTTCCATTTTGCCGCTCTTGGCGGGTATACCCGCTTTGAAAGACACAGCGGAAAAGAAGCCCCATTTTTCCATGGGATTGGTACGGCCAAAATCCAGCAGCGCGCCGCAATAAAACAGGGGTTTCATATCCCAAAGGAGTTGGCTCAACATTTCATTTTTGGTGCTGCCGGAGGAATACACTATTTCCTCGGCATGGCCGTAGACCATGCCGAATTGAGGGCTGATCCCCAGGGAATACCGCCTCTTTCCGCCGCTGTCGGGAGAGGGTGAATCTTCGATCTTCGAAGGGATTTGACCCTGGCAAAATGTCCTGCCCGCGGCAAGGAAGGCGCCTATAATGACTAAAATCCTGAAAACGGTTATATTTCTCACCAATATGAGAATAGTGGCGATAGGTTTCAGCCGTCAAGGGAGTCTCCGGCCCGGAAGGACGGTTTTTTATTGGGCGCTGTGGGTGATGGTGTACGCCGCCCTGGTCTCCTGCGGCGGGAAAAAAGAAGAAACGCCGATTGTCCCGCCGCTTACCTCTCCCCTGTCACGGACGGTTATCGGCTTCGGGGTTATCAACGTATCCTACACCTATGTTACCGCCGAGCCGGAAGACGGCGGCGCTTCTCTCGCTTATCTGCGGCGCGGCTCCCTGGTGAGGATTATCGAGCGGCGGCTGGTCAAAAACGGCGGTTCCGCCGAATCCTGGGTACTGGCCGAAGGAAGCGGCCGGGGCTGGCTCAGGGAAGAACTGGTGGACATTTACGATAACGAAGGCAAGGCCAAAACCGCCTCGGAGTCCATGAGCCGGTGAAAACGCTGCTGCTTTTCGCCGTCCCGCCCGTGGCAGGGGCGCTCATCGGCTTTGTTACCAACGTAATCGCCATAAAGATGCTTTTCAGGCCCCTGCGCGAAATCCGGCTGTTCGGGATACGGCTGCCCTTTACGCCGGGCATCCTGCCCCGGCAGCGGCGCAGGCTCGCGGACAGTATCGGCCGCATGGTTGAGCGGGAACTCCTTACGCCGGACTTGCTGCGGCAGCGCTTTCGGCGGGACGATATCCGCGAAAAGGTTTACCAATCCGTCTCACGATTTACCGAAACGGCGCTCGCCGCGCCCCTGCGGGGCATCCTCGGCCAAAGCGCCCCGCCGCCGGAACGGGCCGTGCTGTCCTCCCTGGCGGACGCTTTTGTACATTCCCCCCTGTGCGCCGGCCTTGCCCGCGCGCTTGTCGTGTCCCTCACCGGGGACCTGAACCGGAGCCTGTTTGACATTCTTGGCGTCATTGACCCGCCTGACGCGGCCCTTCCGCCTGACGCGGACGCCGGAGACGGCCCCGCCCTTGCGCGGCGCGGCGGAGCGGCCGAACAGCGTGTCGAGCGGTTTATTGAAGAAGCGCTGCGCGGCCGCGCGGGCCTGATCGCCGGGCGTTTGAGGGAAGAAGCCGCTACACAATACCCCGCGATGGCCAAAACCTGCGTCGAATTTCTCCAGCGCGATGACACGCACCACGTGTTGGAGCTGCAGGGCCGGATATTTCTCGCCGGCGCAATCCTTAAGCTCAACGTGTTCCAGCGCTTTTTTCTTTCCGCGGCCCAGTACGACCGGACCCTCAGCGAGCGGATGCCCGAAATCATTGACGACTTTATCGGCCAGACCGAAAGCCTGCTGGAAGACGGCGCGGTACGGCGGCGGCTTCTCGATTTTCTGGGGGCTTCCGTGGAGCGCCTGTTTAGCGATGGCAGCCCGGCCGCCGCCCGCGCAATCGCGGGCCTGCTCATCGCCGAGGGGAAAAAGCCGCTCAGGGAACTCGCGCCG
Organism: Treponema sp.; assembly: GCA_031270205.1. Lineage (GTDB taxonomy): Bacteria > Spirochaetota > Spirochaetia > Treponematales > Breznakiellaceae > WQXQ01. The sequence goes on along the minus strand of JAISYA010000226.1, from coordinate 1,627 downwards.
GCCTTGAGCGTCGAGGCCCTTGCGGAAAAACTCGCCGCCCTGCCGGGCAGTCCTGGGGGGCTTTGGCAGGACACGCAAAAATTCCTCCTTGAGCAATACGGCGGCCAAAGTCTGGGCGCGCTGCTTGCCATACACGGCGAAAAAAAGAACGCCCTCGACCGGACGCTCTGTTCCCAACTGCTTCGTCTTGCCGATGAACAAATCGAAAATGTCCTGTCTTCCGTTGACGTGCGCAGCCTCGTTTCCGAGCGTATCGATTCCCTGGAGATGATCCGCGTGGAGCGGATCATCCTCGACGTAATGGCCGATCAGTTCAAATGGATCGATATATTCGGCGCGATCCTCGGCTTCCTCATCGGCCTCTTCCAGGCCCTTTTCGGCTACCTGCTCCGCTAGGAGCCTGCAGCGCCAAACACACTGTTATGCGATATAGGGGCTAACATATTGGGGAAATTTTGGGGGGGGAAATTTGTGACAAAAGGAGCAAAGAATCAATGCGCTCATTACCATATCTTGTGAGCCTGTCCCAAAACCAATTGGCTGTGCGCTAACATTCCCGGCATTGCCGGCCTAAATCTCCAGCATCCTGTAAACTTTAAGGGCATACTCCCCCAAACGGGGGGATGTGCGGATATCCAGCGTCCGCGGGCGGGGCAGATCAATATCCAGGGCGTCGATCATTCGGGAAGGCCGGGCCGAAAGCACCACCACCCGGTCGGAGAGAAAGACCGCCTCATTGATCTCATGGGTGATAAAGATCACCGTCTTTTTTGATTCGGCCCATATCCGCAAAAGTTCCAGATTCATCTTTTCACGGGTGATGGCGTCAAGGGCGCCGAAAGGTTCGTCCATAAGGATCATCTTTGGATCATGTATCAGCGCCCGCGCCAGGGAAACCCGCTGCTGCATGCCGCCTGAAAGTTCATTGGGATAACTCCGCTCAAAGCCTTCAAGGCCCACGAGGGAGAGCAGATCCCTTGCCTTGGGGATGTACTTCTTTTTGTCCAGCTTGAGTATCTCAATGGGGAGGAGCACATTGTCCAGGACCCGCCGCCAGTTGAGGAGCAATGACTTCTGAAACACAAAGCCCACTTCCCGCCGGGGGTCGAAGTTCCCGCGGTCAACAATGATTTGGCCCTCGCTCTGGTCGGTAAGACCCGCGATAATTTTCAGCAAGGTGGTCTTGCCGCAGCCGGAGGGGCCCACAATGGAAACAAATTCTTCGGGATACACATCGAAGGTGACGCTGCCCAGAGCTTCGAGAACGCCGTCTCTGGTGGTGAAATTTTTTTTCAGATTTTTAATTGATAATAGCGGCTTTCGATATTCCACAGCGTCACCTTCCTCCAAATCAGAAATTGTACTTGTACATCGGGCTGGGGAGCAGGCTGGCGTCGTAGGCGTCCTCAACCGGGAACGACAGCTTCTTCTGGTACTCGTTTACTGTGTCATAGGTAAGCTTCATGCGGACGGGATCAATGTAGCCGATACCCTGGTTCTTGTAGCGCTCGGTCTTAAAAAGCTCGGTCATGTAGGTAAAGCTGGCTTTGTATTCGTCGATATTGATGGGGTGGTACTTGGCCAGGGTTTCGATAGCTTCATCCTGATGCTCCAGGGCGTACTGCCA
>JAISYA010000221.1 GCA_031270205.1 Treponema sp. | reverse complement strand
ATTAAACCAAAGAACCCGCTTGCGCGGGGGAGGGTATAAAAAACTTCCTATCGAACGAGCCTCCGATCAAGTTAAGCAGCGCTAAAGATACCGCGGGGCTTGCCCCGCGGAGGCTCATTTTGGCCCTTCGGCAAGCCCGCCTGCGGAGGGCTGTCACGGAAAAGGGCCTCTCAGGTCCCGGCTTTTTTCTCCGTTTTGGTCAGCGCGCGGGAAATCAGCATGATGAGGACCATAACAAAGCCGCAGACCACAAAGAGACCGATCATACCCTTCCACATAATTGCCAGAGACGCCGCCAGATCGCTGTAGTTTATCATCGTTTTTACCTCCCTTATTGCAGATAACCGGTGATAAGGCTTAACACCAGGCCGCTGGCCACCACCGAGGCGATCTGGCCTGAGACATTGGCGCTTACCGCATGCATCAGCAGATAATTCTGCGGATCTTCCTTGAGGGCAAGCTTCTGAATAACCCTGGCCGACATGGGAAAGGCCGAAATGCCCGCCGCGCCGATCATGGGGTTAATTTTCTTTTTAAGGAAAAGGTTGAGCATTTTGGTGAAGAGCACGCCGCCGATGGTGTCAAAGATAAAGGCGAAAAGTCCCAGCGCGAGGATTTTGACGGTTTCAACCGTGATAAAACGGTCCGCCTGCATGGTAAAGGAAATGGTAATGCCGAGGAGCAGGGTTATCAGATTGGAAAGATTCTTCTGCGCCGCCTCGGAAAGGGAATCCAGCACCGTACACTCCCTGATAAGGTTGCCGAACATTAAAAAGCCGATGAGGGAAACCGCCGCCGGGGCGATAAAGCCGACCACCACCGTTACCACAATCGGGAAAATGATCTTTAGGGACTTGGGGACCTCGGAGCTTGCCACCGCCTCCATGCGAATCTGCCGCTCTTTTTTGGTGGTCACAAGTTTTATGGCAAGGGGCTGGATAATCGGCACGAGGGACATGTAGGAATAGGCCGCCACCGCGATTGGCCCCACGTAACGGGAGTGCAGCACCTGGGAAACGAGGATCGTGGTCGGCCCGTCGGCTGCGCCGATAATGCCGATGGCCGCCGCGTCCCGCAGGTCAAAGCCCAGCAGCACCGAAAGGGTAATGGCGGCGAAAATCCCGAAATGGGCCGACGCGCCGAACAGAAAAAACACCGGCCTTGAAAGCAGCGGCGAAAAGTCGATCATGGCCCCGATGCCGATAAAGAGCAGCAGGGGCATCACCTCGGAAGCCTCAATGCCGGTCTCAAAAAGCCACTGGACCACCCCGTGGACCTCGCCCACGCCGGGCAGCACCTGGTTCAGCACCCCGCTCATGGGCAGGTTCACCAGAATCGCCCCAAAGCCCATGGGCAGCAGCAGGGCGGGTTCGTACTCCTTTTTTATCGCCAGGACTATCAGGACTATCCCGATAGCATACATCACCAGCTGTTTCCATGTTAACAGCGTAAAACCCTCTACCAAAAATTCCATACGACCCCTTTACAAAAAAGGACAAGGCCCTCTACCGTCCGGCCCGCGCTTTCGGCGCACAAAACCGCGGCGGCAAAAAGTCTTGCCCTTTGGTGAATAATCCGGAATCACGGCTTTTGAACCGCGATTCGTCCTGACGGATGATTCTGCGTACTCTGTACGCCGGCTACTCCCTCTTTGTATGGTCAGTATAGGCGGGGAGGGGAGGGGAGTGTCAAGAGGACTTTCGGTAACATTTCAAAATGAGGCATTTCGGCGCGTTGCCCGCGCTTTGAGCTTATACACCAAGGTATTCCCCTTTTTCCCAATTCTTTCGACGAGTTTCATTTTGTACAGCGTATTGAGGGTTTTTTGCGCCGTATGCACAGGTATTCCCGCCTTTTTTGCAAGCAGGAAACTGGTGAATTCCTCGTCTCGTTTGAAGGGAACAAAACGGAGGTAGTCTTTGGGGCTTTGCAGGGTGATGCTTTCGCGCCAGGCGGAGAGTTCCCGGCCGAGGATACTTAAGCCCTTCCGCCGCCAGGAGCCTTTACCGTTGGATATGCGTTTTTCCACGACATCTACCAGGGCAAGCTCTATGCGGAGGCCGGGGATCAGGGGCAGTTCCGGGGCGTAGACCAGGGCGTCGAACAGGTCCCAGGGGCTTCCCCGGCGGGGGCTTTTCCGCCGGTACAGGGTTTGTCCCCGCTTGTCCAGCACTTCGATGTATTTTGTGACAATCACCGGATGGATGATCCGCAGCCCGCCCCGGAAGGCCAGTTCCCGCGCTTTTTGTCTAAGCGGGGCAAAGCTGCCGGTTTGGACTTCGATAAATTCCCCTTCGGCGCTTATCCCGTCGGCTACATAAGCGCCGGCGTCTACTTCGGTTTGTCCCTCCGCTCCGGCGCAGCGGAATTTCAATATCCGGTGCAGGCTGCTCTCCCGCCTGGTCCCGATTTTATTTACAGCCATCGTTTATTTTCATATATAGGCCAAGAGTTCTTCGGCGCTGAGTAATTCCAGAAAATGGTAGGTGTCATTTTTCCCCTTGTCTTCGTCGGTTTGTATTTTGTGTACCCGAAAGGCGATCATCCGGTTGGTAGGGAGGGGGACGGGGAGGGGCCTGCCGTTGATGTCTACAACGCTGTTTATCGGCAGCCGTCCGGGTATTTCCTGTATGTCGCCTTCGGGAAAAATCACAAAATATTCATTTGTAAACATGCGGGTATCATAACGCAAAACGCGAAAAATCCGCAAGAGAGCCAAAATACTACATGAATGTATAGAGAAAAAAGGGCTTTTTTATACTATTTATAATTTTTTCTTGATTTTCCGCTTGAACCTTGTTGGTTTTCTCCGTAGAATTAAATTCAATGGGACAAAGTGGGAATAAATAGGATTTTTTAGGATAAAGTGGAATGGAGTCATTAACCGGGGAATTCAAGATCACGCTGGACGACAAGGGCCGTCTGAGTCTGCCCGCGCGCCTGCGGAACGCTCTAAGCGGCGCCAGCCTGTTCCTGACCCAGGGCATGGACGATTGTTTGTGGCTCTATCCCTCAAACGAATGGAAGGAAATGCTGAAAACCATTATGGATACGACCAACCCTTTTTCGGCCAAATCCCGGAATATCAGGCGGCGGCTTATCGGCCCTTCCCAGGAAGTTGAGATCGACAAAGCGGGGAGAATCCCGGTGGCGCAGACCCTGCGGGAATTCGCCGGCCTGAACAGGGAATGTGTGGTTTTGGGCCAGTTTGATTATATTGAAATTTGGGCGGAGGACCGCTACCGGGCGTATCTGGAAGCCCACAAAGAAGAATTTATTTCCGGTTCCGAGGAACTGGGCGACATATTGAAAGGAACCAGGGATTTAAGCAAATAAAATGGAGATTGTGCATACTCCGGCGCTGCTGGAAGAAACAATTCAGTACCTCGCGCCCAGAAACGGGGCGGAACTTATGGTGGACGCCACCGTGGGCGAGGGCGGGCACAGTTACGCGTTTTTGTCCCGCTTCCCGGACCTTAAAATAATCGGGATAGACGCGGACCGGGACTTGCGGGCCGTCGCCATGCGCCGGCTTGAGGAATTCGGCGGCCGGGTGCACTTTTATTCAGGCTGGGCCCAGGCTTTTTTTGCCGAGTATCCTGCGGAACTAAAAAGGCCGGACACGATTTTGGCGGACCTGGGGGTAAGCCTCTATCACTATGAAAAAAGCGGCAGGGGGTTCAGTTTTCAAAAAGACGAGGCGCTTGACATGCGGCTGGATGCCTCAAGCGGAAACTCGGCGGCGGAGCTGCTGGACAGGCTGCCTGAGAAAGAATTGGCGGATTTATTGTACAACAATTCCGGGGAACGTTATTCCCGGCGTATTGCCAGGCTGATTGTCGAGGAGCGGCAAAAAGGGACTATTACCACTACCGCCGCCCTTGCCTCGCTCGTGGAACGGGCCGCGCCGGCTTCGTACCGGTACGGGCCTATACATCCGGCGACGAGGACATTTCAGGCTCTCCGTATCGCCGTTAACGGGGAGCTTTCCCGGCTTCCCGATCTTCTTGAGGGGGCGCTCAGGGTCCTTGAGCCGGGAGGGAGGCTTGGGATCATCACTTTTCATTCTCTGGAAGACCGGATAGTCAAGAATTTTTTCAGGATGAAGAACAAGGACTGTACCTGTCCCCCTGAAGCGCCGATATGTAGATGTGAGGGACGAAGGTCGGTAAATATGCTGACCCGTAAAGGGATTGTTCCCGCCGATGAGGAGATCGTCCGGAATCCGCCCTCTCGAAGCGCCCGGCTGCGGGTAGTTGAAAAAATACTGGACGAGGATGGGCAGTGATGAGGCGGTATGTGGTTCTCTATGCGGCGGCGCTGACTATCCCGCTGTTTTTCGCTCTTGCTACCTGGCAGTCCAACCGCTACGCCGCCCTGAAACAGGAAATCAAGCGTCTTGAGGAAGCCCAGGCCGACTGGGTGGAGAGCAACAAGCGGCTTATCGCGGGCATAGCGGTGCTTTCATCCCCGGAACGGATAGAACATATCGCCCAAAACGAATTGGGATTAAACAAGATAAAGCCGGAAAACGTATTACAGATAAGAATAGAGGGAGAGGGGAGTGATTTCTAGGAGCCGGGTACTTATGGATTTTGCCGGATTGTCCCGTTCCCTGGGCGCCGGTCATCTTTCCTTCGCCGGTGAGGGCGCCGGTTTTTCGTCGGTGAGCGTCGATTCGCGGACCGCGCAGGAAGGGGCGCTCTTTGTGGCCCTTGCCGGCTCTTCCGGCGACGGCCACCGCTTTGTGGAAGCGGCCTTCAGGGCCGGGGCCGCCGCCGCCATGGTGGAATCCTCACAGCTTGAAAATCGCAATCTTGCCGGTATCGCGAAATCCATGGGAAGGGACCTCGTGGTGGTGGACAATACCCTGCGGGGTTTGCAGGACGCCGCCAGGGTGTATCTGGAACGGTTCCCCGCTCTCTTAAAAATCGGCATTACCGGCTCGTCGGGAAAGACCACTACCAAGGAAATCGCGGCGGCGATTACAAGAGAAGAAAAAAACACGGTGATGAATTCGGGAAACCTCAATTCAGAGACGGGCCTTCCCCTTTCGGTGTTCGAGGTCCGCTCCGGCCACGAAGTGGGGATTTTTGAATTGGGAATGAACCGGAAGGGGGAAATTGCGGAACTGGCCGCGGTGCTTAAACCAAACATCGCGCTTATTACGAATATCGGTTCCGCCCATATCGGAATTCTCGGCACTAAACAGGCGATAGCTGAGGAGAAAAAAAATATTTTTTCACGGTTTGCGGGTAAGGAGATCGCCCTGATTCCCGAAGACGATGATTTCAGGGATTTTCTTGCCCGCGGGGTGCGGGGCAAGGTTTGTTTTTACGGCGCGAAATCTTTTGGGGAACTGGGCGAAATTAAAGACCTGGGCCTTGAGGGTACGGAGATCCGCTGGGGAGGGGAACTTATCCGTTTTGCCCTGCCGGGAAAACACAACCTTGCAGACGCCTTTGCCGCCCTCGCCATTGCCGCTGAAGTTCCCGTCGGTCCTGGGGCCGTAAAGCGGGGGCTGGAAGCGGCGCGGCCCCTGTTCGGCCGGGGGGAAATTCTCCGGGGCAGGACCACGCTGATTCGGGACTGCTACAACGCCAACCCCGAGTCGCTTAAAGAAGCGGTGGAGTTTTGCGACGGCCTGGACTGGTCGGGTAGACGGGTCTATGTTATCGGGGACATGCTGGAACTGGGGGATAATTCCTTCTCCGCTCACGAGAGCGCGGGCAGACTCCTTGCCGCCTCCGCCGCGAAGAAGGTTTTTCTCTACGGAAAAGAGACGGAAGTCTCCGCGGCGGCCATGCGGGCCGCTTCAGAGAGCGGAAAAAGCGCGGCGCCTTTTTTCCACACCGGCGACATGGAGAGCTTGTCCCGCGCCCTTGACGCCTATGTCCAAAACGGGGATCTGGTTCTGCTCAAAGGTTCGCGGGGCTGCGCTCTGGAACAGTTAAGCGGCATGCTCACCGGCAGGGCCGAGGAGGAGGCGCGCTGATGTTTCTGGAATTCCTCTATCCCCTCGTAAAATACTTTACCCCCTTCAATGTCTTTCTCTATCTTACGTTCCGCAGCGCTTACGCGGCCCTGACAACGCTCCTTATCTGTTTCATTTTCGGCGGCCGGATTATTGAGGCGCTGCGGGGCCTCAAAATAGGGCAGGCCGTCAGGGACGACGGCCCCGCGACCCATCTGGCAAAAACCGGAACCCCGACCATGGGCGGGGTGTTTATTATTCTTTCGGTGCTGATAGCAATGCTGTTCTGGGGCGATTTACACAATACAATGATGTGGCTTACTGTCGGGGCTTTTCTCGCATTCGGGGCCATCGGTTTTCTTGACGATTATCTCAAAGTCAGCCGCCGTAATTCCGGGGGGCTTCCTGTCTGGGGAAAACTCGCCGGGCAGTTTGCTGTCGCCATTGTAGTGGTATTGTATTTGTATTTTTCGGGGGGAGAGCACGTAACGGCCCTGTATATTCCTTTTTTCAAGAATCCGGTTTTTGATTTGGGCCCGCTCTGGATACCCTTCGGGGTGCTGCTCGTAGTCGGCGAATCCAACGCGGCAAATTTTTCCGACGGCCTTGACGGGCTTCTGGCGGGACTCTTGATACTGGTCTTTCTCACCCTGGCTTTCCTCACCTATATTACGGGCCGTATCGACTATTCCTCCTATCTGGGGATTCCCTATATTCCCGGCGCGGGGGAGCTGACCGTGTTCTGTCTTGCCGCCGCCGGGTCCTGCATCGGCTTCCTCTGGTTCAATACCCATCCGGCGGAAGTTTTTATGGGCGACGTGGGGAGTCTTTCCCTGGGCGGAGCGGTCGCGGTTTTATCCCTTATCATCAAAAAGGAGATTCTGATTCTCGTTATCGGCGGGGTCTTTGTGCTGGAAATCGCCTCGGTTATAATTCAGGTGGCTTCGTATAAATTGCGGAAAAAGCGGGTGTTTAAGATGGCGCCCCTGCATCATCATTTTGAGCTTTCCGGCTGGGCGGAGAGTAAAGTGGTTATCCGTTTCTGGATACTGGGAGGGCTTTTCGCCATCATCGCCCTCTCGACATTAAAGATACAGTAGGGGAAGGGATGTATCAGTTCGACGCGGAAAGGACGGGGACCCTGCGGGGAGAGCATGTGCTCACCGCCAGCGTATTGCTGCTGGTGGGCCTGGGCCTGGTGACTCTGTATTCGGCTTCCTACGCCTTTGCCGAGCGCTTCTTTAACAACGGCCTGTATTTTATTTCCCGGCAGCTTGTCTACGGCGCCGGGGGGATACTGCTCTTCTTTATCGCCTCGCGGATAAACCTTGAGCTGGTGAGAAAGCTGATTAAGCCCCTGATAGCGGGCGCGGCCGTACTCTGCTGCCTTCCTTTTATCCCCGGTATCGGAGTGATGCGTAACGGAGCGGCGCGCTGGTTCGGGATCGGCTCCTGGACCTACCAGCCTTCGGAAATGGTAAAGCTCGTGCTGCCCCTTTACCTCGCCCACATTTTTGACAAAAAGCGGGAGAGCATAGATGTATTTAGTTCCGGCGTGCTGCCGCCGGTTCTCGTTACCACTTTGTTTTTTACGCTTATCTATATGCAGAACAATTTCTCCACCGCGGTCTTGATCGCCGTTAACACGCTGGTGATTTTTTTCCTTGCCGGTGTGCGCTATCGGTATTTTTTCGCGGCGGCGATCATGTTCCTGCCCGTGTCGGCGCTGCTGATCCTCACCAAGGAACACCGCGTGCGGCGCTTTATCAGCTATTTCAGGCCCGAATGGGATCCGCTGGGCGCGGGCTTTCAGGTGCGTTCCAGCCTGCTTACGATCATGTCCGGCGGTTTCTGGGGAAAGGGCATAGGCCAGGGGACGCGGAAAATCGCCAGCGTGCCGGAGATTCAGTCGGACTTTATTTTTTCCGCTTTTGCCGAGGAGGCGGGTCTGCTCGGTGTGGCGCTGTGCTTTATTCTCTTCGCGGTATTCGCCTTCCAGGGATACCGGGGGGCGTGGAAGAGCGGTTCCCGGTTTAAGCGGCTCCTGGCCGCGGGGCTGGTAACTTCGATAGTGTCGCAGACCCTCCTTAATATCGCGGTGGTTTCAGGTTCGGTTCCCGCCACCGGAATACCGCTGCCTTTCTTTTCCGCCGGAGGTTCCTCTCTGGCGACGACTCTGGTCTGCGCGGGACTCATTGTCAATGTAAGCCGGCAGGGGCGGGAAGAAATTGCGGGTAACGCCGGTTGGGAGGCTCAGGATGAGCGGTGATTTTATCTATGCCGCCGAAGAGTTTCCCCTGAAGAACGCCGCTTCCGGCAAAATCGAGAAGGGACTCAAACGGCTTTTGATCGTCGCCGGCATTATTTTGGGGGCGGAACTGGTCTGGCTTTTCGTTATAAGTCCCTGCATACCGCTGTCAACGGTGGAAGTCAGGGGCTTTGCCGGTTTTGACGGCGCGGCGGTTTTGGGCCTTGCCGGTATCCGCGAGGGGGCCTCGTTTGTTTCGGTTAACGCCAAAGAGACGGAGAAGGTCCTTGCCGCCCACTATCTGGTTGAGTCCGCCAGAGTGATCAAACGTTTCCCTGACCGGCTTTCGGTTTTCCTTGAGCCGAGGAAGGCGGTCGCCCTGTCCCTGGCGAAGGTTCAGGGCCGCCTGCTGCCGGTCTATTACGACAGGCACGGCGTGGTGTTCAGAATCGGCGGCGGGGAAACTGAAAACCTGCCCCTCGTTTCGGGACTGGTTTTGGAAAACCCGGTTCTGGGCATGAAGCTGCCCGCTGCTTTCGGCCCCCTTCTTGTGGAAATCGCCAGGATCGGGGAAAACGCCCCCGAACTGCTGGAGGCGGTTTCCGAAATACGGATCAACCGCAAGGCTTTTAACGGTTTTGATCTGGTGTTGTATCCGGTACATTATCCCATACAGGTACGTTTGGGAGATAATTTTAACGAAGAAACCCTTCGCTATGTGATGCTCATGCTCGACGTGCTCAAGTCCGGAAATTCCTTTCCCGGAGAAATTGATTTTAGATCGGGCATAGGTTCATACAAAGTTAAGGAGGCCCGTTCTGGCGAATGACGGATTGATTGTCGGCCTGGACATAGGGACGACAAAAGTGTGCGCCGTAATCGGCGAGCGCAGCGAACAGGGGATCCTTGAGATTACCGGGGTGGGGATCTGTCCTTCCACGGGCTTGAGGAAAGGGGTAGTCGTCAATATTGAGGCTACGCTCAAAGCCGTGGCCGCCGCCATTGAAGCGGCGGAAATGATGAGCGGCCGGGAGGTGTCCGACTGCTGGACAGGTATAGGCGGCAGCCACATCGACGGGTTTAATTCCCGCGGCGTGGTTGCCATCACCGGCAAAAAACGGGAGACCAGAGAGATAGGGCCTGAGGATATCGCCAGGGTCATTGAGGCGGCCAGGGCGGTGGTGATTCCCATGGACCGGCAGATCCTCGAAGTGATCCCCCAGACCTACATCGTAGATGACCAAAAGGGGATACGGGATCCGCTGGACATGATCGGGGTACGCCTTGAGTCGGAGGTGCATATTATTACCTGTTCGGTTACCAGCGCCCAGAATCTCATCAAGTGCGTTAACCGCGCGGGATTCAAGGTTAACAATCTGATACTGCAATCGCTGGCCGCGGGGCGTTCCATTCTGACCCCGGAAGAAAAAGACCTGGGGGTTGTGCTTATCGATCTTGGCGGGGGCACTACCGACGTGCTGGTTTACACCGACGGCGCGCCTTATTCAACTTCCACGATTCCCGCCGGGGGTACGCAGGTAACCAACGATATATCGATCATTAAGAATATCTCTTTTGAGGCCGCCGAGAAAATAAAACTCGACGCGTGTTGTTGGGCGCCTTTGCTTGAGAACGACGGAGATGTTATTGTCCCGGGAGTCGGGGGGAGGGGGCCGCTGTCCATTCCGCGCTCCCAGCTTCTCAAGATTATCCGGCCCCGCATGGAGGAGATTTTCAAGATTGTGAAGGAAAAACTGGACAAGCTGAACCTGAGCCGGCCCTTGGGCGCCGGGGTGGCGCTCACCGGCGGCGGCGCGCAGCTTTCGGGCGTGGAGGAACTTGCCAGCAGCATTTTGAAGCTGCCCGCCCGGGTGGGAAAACCTATTCCCGTTCCGGGCCTGAGCGGGCTGGTGGAGGAGTACTGCAATCCCGCCTACGCCACCGCCGTCGGCCTCCTGCTTGAGGGCAATGAGCGGGAGGGCAGGGCCGATCCGGAACGGGGCGCGGAAGGGCGGCAGGCCGATAAAGGGCAGGCCGCCCTGTTCGGGAAACTCAGAAAATGGCTCAAGGACGAATTTTTTTAAAACAAGGCGCGGAGCGTCTCAAAATAAGTGATTTGGGAGGAGAGGATGAACATTTACGCGGTACGTGAGGAAGAACCGGCAGTCCGGTCTGTGCCAGTGGAAGAGCCTGTTTCGGCGATTATCAAGGTGGTTGGTACCGGAGGGGGCGGTTCAAACGCGGTAAACCACATGATTGAAAGCAACCTTTCGGGGGTTCAATTCATTGCGGTAAATACCGATGTACAGGACCTTAACAACAAGAGCAAGGCCGAGACCAAACTGCAAATCGGCTCCAAGCTGACGGGCGGAAGGGGCGCGGGCGGCAAGCCGCAGATCGGCGAAGATGCGGCCAACGAGGATCGGGAGGCTATCGCCGAGATGCTGCGGGACACGGACATGGTGTTTGTAACCGCCGGTATGGGCGGCGGTACCGGCACCGGCTCAGCTCCGGTGATCGCCAAAATCGCCAGGGATCAGGGCGCGCTTACCGTGGCGGTGGTTACCAAGCCCTTTGACTATGAAGGCCGCTACAAAATGAAGCTGGCCGAAGAGGGGATCAAGAAACTGCGGGAGGCGGTGGATACCCTCATTGTCATTCCCAATCAGCATCTGTTTAGGATGGTGGAGCGGAGTACCTCTTTCGATGATGCCCGCCAGATGGCCGACGACGTGCTGCACCAGGGCGTACAGGGCATATCGGACCTTATAACCAAAACCGGAACCATTAATATTGATTTCGCCGATGTGGAATCCATCATGAAGGGCCAGGGCGACGCCCTCATGGGAATAGGCTGCAGCGAAGGCGAAAACCGCGCCAAGGACGCCGCCGCCGCCGCAATCGACAATCCGCTCCTTGAGGACACCGCTATTGACGGTGCGACCCGGATACTGGTGAACATCGCCGGTCCGCAGAACATAGCCCTGGTGGAAGTGGACGCGGTGATGAACACCATCAAGGCGAAGGCCGACCATGACGCGGAAATAATTTGCGGCGTGAGGTCTGATCCCGATATCGGGGATAAGATCCGCGTAACGGTGATCGCCACCGGTTTTCATAACTCTTCGGCCCGGAAGGCCGGGCAGGAAAACACAGGCGAAAACCCCAAGCCGGGGGACGGGGATTTTATCAATTATTCCGAATTTGAGCGAATGCGGGAACGGATAAAACAGCCGGGCTATCTTCCCCACCGGAATTATCAGGATGATCTGGATATTCCCGCGGTAATCAGGCATCAAAGTTACGGCCCGGAACCGGCGGAACGAAAAGCCGCCGACGGAAGAGACGCCTGAAAACGAGCGCCAAAATGGAAAACCACTTGCTGCTGGACCGCTTCCGTTCCCGGCTTGTCGCCATGGAACGGAGATCTCCCCTCACCGCCGAGACTTACCGTCTTGAGATACGCCGTTTTTTGGAGTATCTTGAAAGGGAAAAAATCGACCTCGCCGCCGTTAACGCTTCGCAGCTCACCGGCTATCTTGAAAAACGCAGGGACACGGATCATATTGATTCGCGCTCAACGGCAAAGGCGGTTTCATGCCTGCGTTCCTTCTTTAGGTTTGTTACCGACGAGGGAATGAGGCAGGATAATCCCGCCGCCGTGCTGGAGAGTCCCAGGCGGCGGCCCCGTTTTCCTGAGGTGCTGGGCAGGGAAAAAGTGGAAGAACTGCTGGGCGTGGTGGACGCCCGCGGTCCCCTGGGCCTGCGGGACCGGGCGATCTACGAGCTGATTTATTCGGCGGGATTGAGGGTTTCCGAAGCGGTGGGCCTCAATGTACGGGACATCGATCTTGCCGGGGGGATCGCCAAAGTCAGGGGCAAGGGAAACAAGGAGCGGATCACGATTTTCGGCGTTGAGGCGGCCGTCTGGCTCAGGCGGTATCTGCGGGAGGCCCGGCCCCGGCTTGCCGAAAAGCGCGCCCAGGGCCGGCAGAGTTCCGCCCTTTTTATCGCCAGAAGCGGGAAGCGGCTTTCCCGAAAGGGTGTCTGGAAGAACTATTCCCGCTGCGCCGCTCTTGCGGGAACCGGTTCGCGGCTGCATACCTTGAGGCACAGTTTTGCCACCGAGCTTTTGGCAGGCGGGGCGGATCTTCGGACCGTGCAGGAACTTTTGGGGCACGCGGATCTTTCAACCACCCAGATTTACACCCATGTGGATGTGAGCCTGCTCAGGGAAAGCCACCGCCGGTATATGCCTACATTAAAAAACCTGGTTCCGGGCAATGAACGGAACCGGTAGGAAAGAGGAACGCGGGTAATGAAGAAAGTAAAAGAAATTATTCTGGGTATTCTCATTGTTCTCGCGGTAGGAATTTTGATAACGGTTGTCTACCGTTACGAGAAAGGCAAAGTCCATCAGGACCTGGCAAAGCGGATAGCCGAGCTGAGTCCCAGGGGCGGCCCGCCCGAAACCATTGAGGGCCTGCGGAAAGCCATCGCCCTTTACGAGGCGCAGATAGAACTTAACATAAAGGAAGGGGCGCAGACCGGAGTCTACTGGAAAATCCTCGCTACAAGGCTCGCCGAACGGGGCATGCACCGCGACGCTCTTGACGCCTTTGAACACGCCCTGCGTTTCAACGCCGAAGATCCTACCCTGTATTACCTTACCGGGGTTTCTTCGGGAGTGGCGGCAAAGTCCGCTATTGGTTTTTCGGGAAACGCCGTAACGGAACGGGAACACTTTTTTACCCTTTCGGAAAACGCCTACTTACGGGCCATAGAGCTTGATCCCGATTATCCCAAACCCCGTTACGGGCTGGGGGTGCTCTATACTTTTGAGCTGGACCGCCCGGCCGAGGCGATTCCCCATCTTACCCGTTATCTGCAAATTATTTCGAGCGACGTGCAGGCGATGTTTGTCCTGGCCCGCGCCTTCTACATGACCGAAAATTACGACAGCGCGATAGAACTCTATGACCGGATCATTGCCCGCAGCAAAGATCCCAAGGTGAAGGCGGAAGCCCAGAACAACAGGGAAATTGTCAGGGGACAGATGTATGGATGAACGGGGACTTTTGGATCTGATCATAGCCCGGCTTCCCGGCTTCTCTTACCCAGAGCGGATTCTTCTCTGCGAATCGTTTAACCGGGAAACGGATATGATCCAAAGTTCCGCTGAATCTATAGAACGGATTATCGCCCGTGAGCTGAAAGAGCCCTGGACCCCCGCCCAATTTTGCCCTGTGGCGGAGCGTGACGCGAAAATGGCGAAACTGCGCCGGATTGGCTGGGTGTCCTGGGTTTCCCCGGCCTATCCACCCCTGCTCCGGGAGATTTATGATCCGCCGCCGGTTTTGTTTTTCCGGGGAAACCTCCCCGATCCGGAAAAACGCCTTGTAGGTATTGTGGGAACAAGGCGGCCCAGCCCACAGGCCGCGGCCCAGGCCTACGATATAGCCAGGGACCTGGGGCGGCGGGGCATTTCCGTTGTTTCCGGCCTTGCCCTGGGGATTGACGCCATGGCAAGCCGGGGCAACCTTGAGGGAGGCGCGTCCACTTTCGTGGTTCTTGGTTCCGGTGTGGACGAGGTCTACCCCTCCGCAAACCGGCTTTTGGCAAAACGGATTTTGGATAACGGCGGGGGCCTGCTTTCCGAATATCCTCCGGGCGCGGGGGCAAGGAAGTGGACTTTTCCCGCAAGGAACCGGCTGATTTCCGCACTGGCGTGGGGCGTCCTCATTGTTGAGGCCCCCGAACGTTCCGGCGCTTTGATCACCGCAAGGCAGTCCCTGGATCAGGGAAAGGATGTCTGGGTCGCCTCCGCCGGCGCGGATGCCGCGCGGGAGAAACAGGCCTTATACGACAGAAGGGGTACGGCAAAACTTGCCGAAGACGGGGCGGGGATCATCGGCTCCGCCGCGGATATTTTGCGGGAATGGAACTGGCAGATTGAAGAGATTGAAAGCGCGGCGCTTTCAACAGCGGATAGTGAATTGCGGGATGTCCCGGCGGAATGCGGCGAGGGGCGGGCCTTGGCCGCCGGTTTGGCGCGGTTCCTTGATATTGACTTATAGGAGAAAGTATGACGGTAAAGACGGCAAAAAAGCCGCCCCAAAAAATCGAAAAAAAAGCCGCCCCCAAAAAGAAGGCGTCCAAAAAAGAGCCGGAAAAACGAATCCTCGTTATCGTGGAATCGCCTACCAAGGCGGCGACCATCGAAAAATATCTGGGCCCGGATTACAGTGTCAAAGCGTCAATGGGGCATCTTATCGATCTTCCCAAATCGCGGCTTGCCATTGATACTGAAAACAACTTTGAACCTGAGTATATCACCGTGCGGGGCAGGGCAAATATCCTTAAGGAACTCCGCTCTGACGCGAAAAAAGCGGACATGGTACTGCTGGCAAGTGATAATGACCGCGAGGGCGAGGCTATCGCCTGGCATCTTAAAAACGCCATTTCGGCCAAGTCGGAGCAGGTTCCCATTCAGCGGATAAGTTTTAACGAAATAACCCCCCAGGCGATTAGAGACGCGGTGGCGTCTCCCCGTACCATTGACGAGTCCCTGGTGGACGCGCAAAAAGCCCGCCGGGTTCTGGACCGGCTGGTCGGTTACAACCTTTCGCCTCTCCTGTGGAAAAAAGTGAAAAACGGCCTTTCCGCCGGGCGGGTACAGTCGGTGGCCTTACGGCTTATCTGCGAAAGGGAAAAAGAAGTGGAAAACTTTATCCCTGAGGAGTACTGGACTCTTGAGGCGGATTTCAGGGTGGGTAAATCGTCCTATACCGCCCAACTGGTGTTGTGGCAAAACGCCAAGCCGGAACTGAAAAACGAAGCCGCAGTCAACGCCATTATCGCCAAAATAAAAAACGCCGACTGCGTGGTCTCCGATGTGCGGGAGACCGACAAAACCGTCAGGCCCAAGCCGCCCTTTACCACTTCCTTATTGCAGCAGACCGCGGCGAACCGGCTGGGTTTCACCTCGCGGAGGACCATGCAGGTGGCCCAGCAGCTCTACGAGGGGGTGAGCATCGGCACAACCAGGGTGGGGCTTATCACGTATATGCGTACCGA
This sequence comes from Treponema sp., assembly GCA_031270205.1. Lineage (GTDB taxonomy): Bacteria > Spirochaetota > Spirochaetia > Treponematales > Breznakiellaceae > WQXQ01. The sequence goes on along the minus strand of JAISYA010000221.1, from coordinate 12,411 downwards.
TTCGGTACGTGTTTCCCAGACGGCCCTGGACGAGGTGCGGGAATGGCTCGGGAAAAACTTTCCCGCCGACTTTCCCGAAAAAGCGGTGGAGTACACCGTAGGGAAAAAGGCCCAGGACGCCCACGAGGCGATACGGCCCACGTATGTCAGCTATACCCCGGACTCGATAAAAGAATATTTGAGCAAGGATCAACTGCGCCTGTATACGATTATCTGGGAGCGTTTTGTGTCCAGTCAGATGAACAGCGCCAAAACCCGCACCGTCAGCGTGGACATAACAGTCGCCGCGGGAAAAACCGGAGGGATCTTCCGCGTTAGCGGAACCAGTCTGATCGAGAAAGGCTTTTACAAGGTGATTAAGCTCCTCTCCTCAAAAGAGGAAAAGGGCAATCCCTATCCGGCGCTTAAAACCGGAGACAAAGTCAAGTTTGAGAAATTTCACCCCGAACAGCATTTTACCCAGGGGCCGGCCCGTTTTACCGACGCTACCATTATACGCACCCTGGAAGAAAAGGGCATAGGCCGCCCTTCCACCTACGCGCCGATAATTTCGGTTTTGCTGGACCGTTACTACGTTACGCGGTCAAACAAGCAGCTTGTCCCGACCATTCTGGGAAAACTGATAAACGACATGCTGGTGGAATATTTTTCCCATTATGTGGACGCGGGTTTTACCGCCGCCATGGAAAACAAACTTGACGAGGTGGAGGAAAACCAGATCCGCTGGCCGGACATGATCCGGGAATTCTGGGACCCGTTCAAAACAACGGTTGATGAGGTCGGCAAGACCATCGAATCTTTCAAGGGATCACTGGATGAGCCGACCGATTATGTCTGTGAAAAATGCGGCAGACCCATGGTAAAAAAGCTGGGCCGTTTCGGCTTTTTCCTTGCCTGCACCGGGTTTCCCGAATGCCGGAATGCCAAATCCGTACCCCTTGCCAAATGTCCCAAATGCGGCGGCAACGTGATAGCCCGCAAGACCAGGGGCAGAGGCAAGGAATTCTACGGCTGCGCCAATTACCCCAACTGTGATTTTATCAGCCACTTCAAGCCCGTCGAGCAGAACTGTCCCAGGTGCGGCCAGTTTATGGTGGAAAAATACGACAAAAAAAACGGCTCCCACAAGGCCTGTATCAACCCCGCCTGCGATTATCTCCACAGCGCGGATGATGAGGAAGAGGGGAAGCGGCCGGTGGAAGAAGGCGGGGAATAGAAAATGCGTGAAGCGCGGCAAACCGCGGGGAACGCCGGGTCTTTGACCGGTTCCCCTCTGGTACGGGAATACCTCACTTATTTGCGGGCGGTGCGGGGACTCGCCGGACGAACCGCCGAGGCTTACGGGAACGATCTGTTCCGCTTTGCGAATTACTGCGGCAACCGGGGGATTGAGCCTGAAACGGCCGGGGCTTACGACGTGCAGAATTTTATCGCCGACCTCCACGCGGAACAGATTTCCCCGGCCAGCGTGAACCGCTCCCTTTCCTCAATACGGGGCTTTTACCGTTGGATGCTCCGCTTCGGCAAGCGGGGCGACAACCCCTGCGGCACTTTGCGGAACGTAAAGGCCCCGCAAAATTTGCCCTCGGTGCTCTGGGAGGAGGAAATGGCCGGCTTCGCGGAGCTGCCCAATACCGCGGGGATACTCTGGCCGGCGAGGGACAAGGCCCTGATCATGACGATGTATTCGGCGGGCTTGAGGATTTCCGAGCTTGTCTCGCTTACCATGGAAAATGTAACGGGCAGCCTGGAAGGGGCGCGGATCATCGGCAAGGGCGGCAAGGAGCGTTATGTGTTTTTTTCAGACGAGGGAAAGGCCGCCCTGATCGAATACCTGCCGGAACGGGCGGCGCGGATCAGAATGGCCGGCCTTAAAAGCGCCGGTCCCGGCGGGCCGCTCTTTATCAGCCGGCGGGGGCGGCCCATTTCGACGCCCGGCGTGCGCTGGATCATCGCCCGTTACGCGGAACGTTCCGGCCTGGGGAAGAACATCCATCCCCACAGCCTGCGCCACAGTTTCGCCACCCACCTGGTTAATTCCGGCTGCGATGTACGAATAGTGCAGGAGATGTTGGGCCATTCAAGCCTTTCCACCACCCAGCGCTATACGCACGTGAGCATTGAAGGCTTAAAGAAAGTGTACGCAAAAGCGCATCCGCACGCCGGATCGGCGGCGGCAAAAAGCGGCGAGGAGTGATCAATAATGACAGATGAAAAAACACGATTCAGGAGCACAACGGTTATCGCCATACGGAAGAACGGCAAGGTAGCAATGGCGGGTGACGGACAGGTTACCATGGGCGAAACGGTGATGAAGAGTAACGCCCGCAAGGTCCGCCGGCTCATGGACGGCAAAGTGCTCTGCGGTTTCGCCGGCGCTACCGCCGACGCCTTTACCCTCTTTGACCGCTTTGAGACGAAACTCAAGGAATATTCGGGAGACCTGCTCCGGGCGGCGGTGGAGCTTGCCAAGGACTGGCGCATGGACCGTACCCTGCGGCGGCTTGAGGCCCTGCTCCTCGTAGCGGATATTTCCAAGACCCTCCTCATTTCGGGTACCGGCGACGTGATTGAACCCGCCGAAGACGCCCTGGCCATCGGTTCCGGAGGCAATTACGCCTACGCCGCCGCCCTGGCATTTCTTGAGGGAAGCGATTTTTCCGCCGCCGAAATCGCCGGGAAGAGTTTAGAAATTGCGGGTAAGATCTGTATTTACACCAATACGCACATAACCCTGGAGGAGTTAGGCTGATGAACGAAAAAATATCAAAAGACACGCCCCTGGAGCGGCTTACTCCAAGGGAAATTGTGGCGGAGCTTGACAAATACATCGTGGGCCAGAAAAAGGCCAAGCGGGCGGTGGCGGTGGCCCTGCGCAACCGTATCAGACGGCTCAAACTTGAGCCGGATCTGCGGGAAGATATCGCGCCTAAAAATATCCTCATGATAGGCCCGACCGGCGTCGGAAAAACCGAAATCGCCCGGCGGCTTGCAAGGCTCGCCGGTTCCCCCTTTCTCAAGGTGGAGGCCACCAAGTACACCGAGGTGGGCTATGTGGGCCGCGACGTGGAATCTATGATCCGCGATCTCATGGCCGCCGGTTTCCAGATGGTAAAACAGGAAATGCAGGAATCCGTTACCGTCGAGGCGGAAAAGCGGGCCGAGGAAGTCCTGCTGGATCTGCTCCTTCCCTTTACGGGCAAAAAGCAAAAGGGACAAAAACCCAAACAGGGGCCGGTAGTACGGCCCGTGGGGACCTTTTCGATCAATCCCGACAGCGGGGGATCGCCGGGACTTATCGGAACCGCCATACAGGTGGGGATTCCGGCGTTCTTTAACCGGAAGACGGATAACCAGGGGGAGAAACAGGATAATCAGGGCAATGAGAGCGCGGAAACCCCGGAAACCCCGGAAACCGAGCCTTCCGCGAATAACGGCGGCGCCGAAACCGACCGGGTCCAATTCAACGCTACCAGGGAAAAATTCAGGGCCATGCTCCGTGAGGGCAAGCTGGACAACCGGACCGTGGAACTCATGGTAAACCAGAATCCCCAGTTTCCCACCATTGAGATGATGGGGGCCAACATGGAAGACCTGGAATCAAGCCTTTCCGGAATTGCCGGATTTTTCGGCGGCGGCGGAAAGAAAAAGAAAGTAGTCAGCGTACAGCGGGCCAGGGAGATCCTTAAAGCGGAAGAAGCGGAAAAACTTGTCGACCGGGACCGGGTCATCGACGAGGCCCGGCAGCGGGTGGAAGAAACCGGCATTATCTTCATTGATGAGATCGACAAAATCGCCGTCAAAGGCGACAGGGGCGGCCCGGACGTTTCCCGCGAGGGCGTCCAGCGGGACATCCTCCCCATCGTGGAAGGCGCCACGGTGAACACCAAGTGGGGACCGGTCAACACCGACCATATCCTCTTCATCGCCGCGGGGGCCTTTAACGTAAGCAAGCCCTCGGACCTTATCCCTGAGCTGCAGGGCCGTTTTCCCCTGCGGGTGGAACTGGACTCCCTGGGCAAGGACGATTTTCTGCGTATCCTCACCGAGCCGAAGAACGCCCTTACCAGGCAGTACATCGGCCTCCTTTCCACCGAGGATGTCGAAATCGACTTTAGCCCCGAAGCCATTGACCGTCTCGCCGCCCTGGCCGCGGAAGTCAATTCCAGCCTTGAAAACATCGGCGCGCGCAGGCTGCATACCATCATGGAAACCCTGCTTGAGGAACTTTCCTTTGAGGCGCCCGACATCAGCCCGGCGAAAATACCCATCACGGTGGATTATGTGAATGAAAAACTGGCGGATATTGTCACCGACCAGGACTTGGGCCGCTATATTTTGTAGGGAGAGCCGCTTTCAAAACTTTAGTTTTGAAAGAACCTTGGTAAAGAGGAGGGGAATTTTTGCCGATGCTTAAAAGGGAGGAAGTTTACCGATGAATACGTTCGCTAAAACCGTGGATTTGCTGCACCGGGCCATGGACGCCAACACGGTACGCCGTTCGGTTATCGCCAATAACATGGCCAACGCCAATGTTCCCAATTTCAAGCGCTCAATAGTGAACTTTGAGAGTGAGCTGAAACGGGCTTTAGATACGGAAAAGCAAAAACCCGCTTTGGAGCTGACCCTCACCAATTCCAAACATATTCCCAATTTCAAAGAGCGGGATTACCGGGACGTGCAGATTCGCCGTGTGCTGGATTATACCAGTACCTACAACAACAACGGAAACAACGTGGACCCTGAGCAGGAATTCATGCTGGCCCTTGAAAACCAGATAACCTACAGCGTTCTGGCACAGGCGGCGACCTTTGAATTCAGCCAGATTAACCAGGTGTTGAGGGGTTAGTAAATGGGAATTTTCAGTTCGATTAACATCGCCGCCACGGGCCTCAGCGCCGAGCGGGTCAGGCTGGACGTGATCGCCGACAACATGGCCAATGTCAACACTACGAGAACCGCCGAAGGCGGGCCTTTCAGGAGAAGCAGGGTGATCATGCGGCCCAGGGTGGAAAGCCCCTATTGGCGCTCTCCCTTCCTGCCGGAAACCATGGACAACGGAATCGGCAAGGGAGTGCGGGTCGCCGAGATTCAGGAGGACCGCTCCGCCGAGAATCCCCTGCGCTGGGACCCGACCCATCCGGACGCGATCAAATCAGGGCCAAGGCAGGGTTATGTGGAACTGTCCAACGTGGACATAGTAACCGAGATGCTGGACATGATCTCCGCTACCCGGTCTTACGAGGCGAACGCTTCGATAATCGAAGGATCAAAGACGATGTTCCAGCGGGCGCTGGACATCGGCGGACGATGAACAATTAACGGCAAAGGTATAAGGGGAGGGAATGATGCGTATTTTTAGTAACGGCGCGTATATCGGCGTCAACGGGGCGGAGAACTATCAGGTTACCATGCTTCGTAGCCATCCAAAGCATATAGGGCCGCCCGACAGTCCCTACGCGGGTAGCGGGAACAGGATTCTTTCGCTTGAAAAAAAGATCGGCGCGGAGGAAATAACCGGGGCCGGTACTTTTGAAACGGCAATGCTTCAGGCCCTGGACAAAGTTTCATCGTCCCAGCAGGCGGCCAGCGCTCTTCAAAGAGAGGCTGTTATAAATCCCGATTCGGTGGACGTACACGACATCACCATCGCCCAGGCCGAAGCCAGCATGTCGCTTAACATTACGCGAAACATACTGAGCCGGCTGGTGCAGGGCTGGAGAGATTTGATAAATATCAGATAAGTTCTGACTCATAGGGGGGGGCAATGAACGATTTTCTAAAAAAAATATTTACCCGGACGGGCGAAGTGTGGGGCAAGTGGCCCATGGCGCAGCGGATTATCTTTATCGCGATTGTGGCCGCGGCCGCCGGCGGCGTTATCGCCCTGTTCAGGGTGTCTTCCACGCCGACGCTGGCGCCGGTTATCGACGCTCCCATAAGGGACGAGGCCGCCCTTGACCGGATCGTGCTCAGGCTCAATCAGGAAGAGGTAAAAGTTACCGTCGGGGCCAACAACCTGGTTCAGGTGGCCGATGAGGCCACCGCCCGGCGCATGAGGGCGATCCTTATACGGGAAGACCTTATTCCGTCGGGGATAGACCCCTGGGCGATCTTTGACCGTGAGCGCTGGACCATCACCGACTACGAGCGGGATGTGAATTTCCGCCGGGCGCAGACCCAGATGATCACCGATCACATCAAGGCCATCGACGACGTGGACGATGCCAACGTGACCATCGTGTGGCCGGAGCGGGAACTCTTCCGTTCCGACCAAAATCCGGTAACGGCCAGCGTGATCATCATCCCCAGGCCGGGGAGCGACATCATCGAAAACCGCAAAAAGATCGAGGGCATCCAGAAAACCCTCAAATTCGCCGTTGAGGGCCTGGTCGACGACAACATCGTGATCACCGATCAGAGCGGGATAGTGCTCAACGACTTTAGCGGCATGGCCGCCATGGACAGACTTGACCTTATAGAACGGGAAAATAAATTCATCCAGGTTCAGGAGGCCAAATACCGGGCGCTTGTCCTGGCCTCCCTGCAATCGACCTTTTCGCCTGACCGGGTGCGCGACCTCAATATCAAGATCGATATGGATATGTCCAAAAAGGCCGTAGACACCGAAGAATTTTTCCCCATTACCATTAAACCCCGGACCCCCGGATTGGCTTACGACGATTCCGCACTGGTTGAGTCCATCACCCGTTCAAAATCCACATCCGACACCAAATGGGAAGGGACGGGCTATAACCCCGAAGGTCCCGCCGGCGTCGAGGGCCAAACCCCCCCGGCCTTCAAGGATATGTCAAACCTCTACGGCAGGATGACCCAGGAAACCAATACGCAGAACGAGGAAATAAACCGCAAAGTTACCCAGGAAGAGAAGAGTCCCCAAATTGACCGGGTAACGGTTTCGGTAAATATCGACGGTAAATGGAAATTAAAATACGATGAAAAGGGAAATCCGGTAGTCCTGCCGGACGGTTCCATTGAGCGGGAATACAGCGAGGTTCCGCCCGACCAACTGAGGGCGGCCCAGTCGCTGATCCAGAACGCCGTCGGTTACAACTCGGGCCGGGGGGATTCGGTAACCGTGCAGAACATCCAGTTTGACCGGACCGAACAGTTCAGGGAAGAGGACGCCGCCTATTTCAGAAAGAAGCAGATTCAGACTACCGTGATAGTTTTCCTTTCCGGTTTGACATTACTGTTAATTGGGTTCATAATTTTCAGGATGATCTCCCGCGAGATGGAACGCCGCAGAAGGCTTGCCGAAGAAGAGCGGGCCCGGCGCGAACAGGCGCTGCGGGAAAGCGCCATTGCCGAAGCGGAGCAGGGAGGCGTGGACGTTTCCATATCGGTGGAAGAGCGGACCCGTATGGAGCTTATGGAGACCGTTCTCAATATGGCCAGGGAGCATCCCGACGACTGCGCCCAGCTTATCAGAACCTGGCTTTTGGAGGATTAAATGGCAAAAACAGGCGCGGCGCCAGGCGGAACCGCCACAGGCGGCTCCAAAAAGAAAGGCGCGAAAGAATATACCGGCCGCCAGAAGGCCGCCATATTCCTCGTTACCATCGGCTCGGAAATTTCGGCGGAGATATTCAAGTATCTGCGTGAAGATGAAATAGAAACGCTCACCTTTGAAATAGCGCGTCTTGAAACCATAGACGCCGAGCAGAAGGACGCCATTTTGCAGGAGTTCCAGGAACTCATGATGGCGAACCAGTTCATCTCTACCGGCGGCATTGACTACGCGCGGGAGCTTCTGGAAAAATCCCTGGGAAGCCAGAAGGCCATCGACATCATCAACCGCCTTACATCGAGTTTGCAGGTACGCCCCTTTGACTTTATCCGCAGAACCGACCCGGCGCATCTGCTCAACTTTATCCAGCAGGAACACCCCCAGACCATCGCCCTGATACTGGCGTACCTCGAACCCAATAAGGCTTCGGTGATTTTGCAGAACCTTCCGCAAGACGTGCAGAGCGACGTGGCCCGGCGTATTGCCACCATGGACCGGACGAGTCCGGAAGTGCTCCGCGAGGTGGAGCGGGTGCTTGAAAAGAAACTTTCCTCGCTGTCCAGCGAAGACTACACTACGGCGGGCGGTGTTGAGAGCATCGTCGAAATTCTTAACCTGGTTGACCGCGCCTCTGAGAAACAGATCATTGAGGCCCTGGAAGATGAAGACCCGGAACTGGCCGAAGAGATCAAGAAACGGATGTTCGTGTTCGAAGATATTGTTATGCTTGACGACCGGGCCATTCAGAAAGTTATGCGGGAAGTGGACTCCCAGGAACTGGCCAAGGCCCTCAAATCGGTGGATACCGAAGTGCAGGACAAGATATTCAGGAACATGTCCAAGCGCGCCGCGGGCATGCTCAAGGAAGACATGGAGTACATGGGACCGGTACGGCTCAAAGACGTGGAAGAGGCCCAGCAGAAAATCGTCTCCATCATCAGGCATCTGGAAGACACCGGCGAGATCGTTGTTGCCCGTTCCGGTGAGGACGAGATGGTGGTGTAGGGGTACCGCATGACCAAGGCAGTATTCCGCCCCGATGAGGTTACCGTTCTCGAAAAAAAGGTACTGATCGAGACTCCCGCGTCTTACCCGGACCTTGACGCCCTCGCCCCTGAAGAAGAGAAGGCCGGGCCTGAGGAAGCGGTGGAGGAATACTCCGGCCCTACGGCGGAAGATCTCCGCCGGGAAGCCGAAGCCTTTAAGGAGCAGTGGGAAGCGGAAAAAGATTCGATGATCGCCGCCGCGAAGGCCGCGGCCGAAGACATCGTGAAAGAAGCGGAAGAAGCGGCGGCCGGCAGCCTGCGGCGGAACAGCGACGAGGGAGAAACTCTGAAGCGTCAGGCCGGGGAAGAGGCGGAACGGATCATCGCCCGTTCAAAAGAAGAGGCCGCGAAAATCGAGAACGAGGTCCGCGCCGCTCTTGCGGCGGAGCGGAAAGAGGCCGAAGACCAGGGCCGCGAGGCGGGCCGCACAGAAGGTTTCGCCGAAGGCAAAGCGGAAGTCGAGCGGCTCATTGAGCGGACCCAAATCGTGCTTGAACGCGCCCAGGACAAACGCGCGGAAATTCTCGCCGAGACCGAGCGGGAGATCGTCGATCTGGTGCTGCTCATCGCCCGGAAAGTGGTCAAGGTTATTTCCGATAACCAGCGCAGTGTGATAGTTTCCAACGTGGTCCAGGCGTTGCGGAAAGTACGGGGCAGGGGAGACGTCATCATACGGGTAAACCTTTCTGATCTGAAGCTTGCCACCGGGCACACGAAAGATTTTATCCAGCTCCTTGAGGGGGTAAAGTCCGTACAGGTGCTGGAAGATTCCTCGGTGGATCCCGGAGGCTGCATTATCGAAACGGACTTCGGCGAGATCGACGCCCGCATTGCCAGCCAGCTTGCGGAGCTTGAAGCCAAAATACTTGAGATTTCTCCCATAAAGTCAAAGCAAAAACCCGCGGGCGCGGCAAACGGCCTTGCCTTAAACGGCCTTGCGTCTAACGGTACATCCAACGGCGCGGCGCGGGCGGCCGCCGCGACAAAAGCCATGGCCGCCGCCGCCGAATCCGCCGCGGCGGAACCGGCGGTTTCTCCCGCCGCGGGTGAAGGCCCGTAGCCCGCGCTGCCTGACGGCCGGCCGCGCCTGTCCGCTGTAGCGGCTTGCGGGGTAAAACCGCCGGAAGGCGATTGGGGGATTATACCGCGCTCAGCGCGACAAACGCCGGGAGGGAATATGGAAACCGCGCTATTTGAAAAATACCTTGAAACAGCCAAACGCACAGACCCCATAAAATGTACCGGCAGAATCTCCAGGGTCCAGGGCCTCCTCATTGAGAGCCGCGGCCCCCAGGCGGTTATCGGCGAGATGTGCAGGATCGAGGCCCCCAAAGGCCGCGGGCTAATCCGCGCCGAGGTAGTGGGCCTGCGGGACGAAATCGTCCAGCTCATGGCCTTTGAGGAAACTGACGGCATTGAGGTTGGGAACCGCGTCATTGCGCTGGGTTCCCGGCTGGAAGTACCGGTGTCCCACAAATTGCTGGGGCGGGTGCTTGACGCGCTGGGGAATCCCATGGACGGCAAAGGCGAAATTGAATCCGCCGTGTTGTACCCCGCTCTGGCAAATCCGCCCGACCCCCTGAAACGGCGGCGGGTTACCGAGCGGATCACTACCGGGGTGCGGGCCATTGACGGCATGCTTGCCGTGGGCAAGGGCCAGCGGCTCGGCATATTCGCCGGTTCCGGCGTGGGCAAGTCCACCCTGCTGGGGATGATCGCCCGCAACACCAGCGCCGATGTCAACGTGGTAGCCCTCATAGGCGAGCGGGGGCGTGAGCCGACTGATTTTATTGAAAACGATCTCGGTCCCGAAGGGCTTGCCCGCAGCGTGCTCGTGGTAACGCCCTCCAATTCGCCGCCCCTGGCCCGGCTGCGGGGGGCCTGCGTCGCGACCGCGGTGGCGGAATTTTTCCGCGACCAGGGTTTGGACGTAATGCTTCTTTTTGACTCCGTTACGCGCTTTGCCCGCGCCCAGCGGGAAATCGGCCTTGCCTCCGGCGAGCCTCCCGCGACCAGGGGGTATACGCCCAGCATGTTTGACTCCATGCCCAAGCTCCTTGAACGGAGCGGCAATTCCGACGTGGGCTCAATCACCGGTTTTTACACGATCCTGGTGGACGGCGACGACATGGACGAGCCGGTGGCCGACACGGTCCGGGGGATCCTTGACGGCCACATCGTGCTTTCCCGCGGCCTTGCCCAGGCCTATCACTACCCGGCGATAGACGTTCTGCAAAGCGTTTCCCGTCTTTCCCCGGTGGTTTCCGGCCCCGCTTCCGGCAAGGCCGCGGGCGCCGTCCGCAGATCCATGGCCGTTTACGCCGGGGCCGAAGACCTTATTAACGTTGGGGCATATCACGCGGGCTCCAACCCCGCCATAGATGAGGCCATTGCCCGGCACGGCTCCATTGAGGAATTTCTGCTCCAGGCGGTTGACGAGCGTTCTTCCCTTTCCGAAACCCTTACGCGTATGGCGGCAATTTCCGGCATTCCCATCCCGGCCGAAGAAATGGCGGACCATTCCCGGCGGCCGCTTGCCGGTTTGGGACTCCGGCAAGAAGCGGCGCCTGCGCCCTCCTCCGGGAGCACAACGTCAGGCGGCGCGCCGAAAACAGGCGCCGGGCAAACCATGTCCCTGAACAGCGTCGCCGCCCTGTTCCCAACCCTGAGCGGCGCCGGCGCGCCCGGCGGCGAGCCATGAAACGGTTCAGCTTCAACCTGCAAAAAACGCTGGAACTGCGGCGCTACCGGGAACAGGAAGCCAAAGCCGCTCTTGGCCGGGCCGTCGGCGTTCTTACGGCAATTGAAAACCGCATACAGGAAACCGCCGTCACGCGCCATACCGCGGCGCGGCAGCGTTTCGCGGACCCCGCCGCGATGCCGGCCTGGGACCATTACATCATCCGCCTGGATCAGGAAACGGAGCGGCTTACCCAGGAGGCGGCCCGGGCCGCGCTGGCGGTTGAGGAACAGCGCGCGCAGTATCTTGCGGCCTCCGGTGAACTCAAGGTTATGGAGAAGCTGAAAGAGAAGCGGGAAAAAGAGTACCGCACGGCGATGTTCGCCGCCGAGACCGCCGAGGCGGACGACCGCTGGAGGGAGAAGGTGTACCGTTAGGGCGGCCGCCGCTCCGGCTAAAGCCGTCGCGCGGTCTGCGGCATACAGGGGCGGCCACTGGGCCTACGCTGTGCCGCGTTTGTTCATCGACACGGCTGCGCCGTGCGGTTGCTGAGCCGGCCGCCGCTCCGGCTAAAGCCGTCGCGCGGTCTGTGGCATACAGGGGCGGCCACGGGGCCTACGCTAAGTTGCTTTACCCATCTACACGGCTTACGCCGTGCGGTTACCGAGCCGGCCGCCGCTCCGGCTAAAGCCGCCGCGCGGTCTACGGCATACAGGGGCCGTCACTGGGCCTACGCTTTGCCATATTAGTCATCCACACGGCTTGCGCCGTGCGTTTACCGAGCGGGGTGCTTCCCTCGCTTAGGAGCGGCCGCCGCTCCGGCTAAAGCCGTCGCGCGGTCTACGGCATACAGGGGCGGCCACTGGGCCTACGCTATGTTGCATTAGCCATCTACACGGCTTGCGCCGTGCGTTTACCGAGCGGAGTCCGCTCCAGGCCGGAAGGTCCGGATGAACGCATGGAAACGATCATGCCAGCGGCACGCGCCTGGTCATTGAATCCCCTTCGCTTCCAGCGCGTCCGCGGTTTCGGCCGCCATTTCCATCATCCGCTCGATTATCAACGGCATGATGAGCGTAAACCGGCGGAAACCCCGCTTGCAGGAGCGCCCTTCGCAGGCCAGGTGCATGGTTTCCCACAGTTCAAAAAAGCGG
>JAISYA010000180.1 GCA_031270205.1 Treponema sp. | reverse complement strand
GAAATTCAAACGGCGGAAAAAAGCGAAAAGGGTTTTCTCTCTGAAACACCTGAAATCCAGGCTTTCCGGTGACGCGCATTTCAGGTTTCGCGCCATGGCCGTCGGGGGGGCGGTCTTGCTGGGTGTCTGCGCCCTGCTGCTGGGGCTTTCCCTGCTGAACGCGCTGTTCGGCATAAAAGTTTTTCCCGCCGCTTCGGGGTATCTTTTTGCCCGCGCTTTCGGTATTCTGGCTTTTTTTATCCCGGCGTATCTGGGTTACGCCGCTTTTATTCTGGCGGCCCCCCGCTGGCGGCCCGGGCGGATTTTTATATTGAACGCCGCTATTTTTCCCTTTTTCACGCTTGCCATTGGTTTTACCTTTATCCGCGATTTTGACGTTCGCGCCGGGCAATTCGCTTTTCTGGATTTTGCCGGCAAAACCGGCTTTGGCTTTGTCATCGTGCTGATTACCATGCTGGAAACGCTTGCCCTGCGGATGCTTAAAAACGCGCTATTCGCGCCGGACGCCGCCGCCGAAAACCAGCGGGAAAGAACGGCGCGGAACAAAGAGCGCAGATCCGGCAGGACGGGAATTTTTCTGCTCCCGCCGCCAAAGCCCAGACTCAAGGACGTTTACGCCGAAGCCGCGGCCGCTGTTGCCGGCAGTGATCGCGGCGACAGCCCCGCCGTGAACCGGCATACCGGCGATGTCCCTTCGTGCGGCGGTATTCCCGCAGGCGACGGACTTTCGGGCGGCGGAAAAATACCGGGGGCCGGCCGGCCGCTCTCCGGTCTGAACGGCGGCGGCGCTGAAATCATCGCCGAACCCCGGGCCAGAGACGGCCGCAATGGGGCGGTCAATCTGCCTCCGTTAAGGCCGCTGAACAGCCCGCGGGCTTTTGAGCGGCTCAACTCCGGGGAAACGGCGCTTGACACGGAAAGTGAAGGCAGCGGGGAAATTGAAGTTACTGCCGTGGACGGGGAAACTCAAGCGGAGGACAGCATAGAACGGGCCATTGAGGAAGCGGAAGCCGCGGCCGCGGCCTACGCCGAACAGCTTCACAAAAAGGCCGTCTCTCATTCGCCCCCCGCTCTCCACACTTCAAAAAAGAAATACAAAGTTCCGGTGGAAATACTCAACGAGTACCCTGACGGCGAATACTGGATCATCGATCAGGCCACCAGGGACGCGGCGATGATTCTTAAATCGACACTGGAGGAATTCAAGATACAGGCGGAAGTTACCGGCATCAGAAAAGGCCCGGTCATCACCATGTTCGAGATTCTTCCCGCGCCGGGAGTAAAGCTTTCCCGCATCGTCAATTTGCAGGATAACATCGCCCTGCGCCTCGCCGCCTCCTCGGTGCGGATCGTGGCCCCCATTCCGGGAAAACACGCTGTGGGTATTGAGGTTCCCAACGCGAAACGGAATATCGTTTCCTTCAGGGAAATTATTGAGGGCGAGCTTCTGCGTTCCGGGAAGCGGCCGGAAATTCCGGTGGTTATGGGCAAAGACATTACCGGCGAGGCGCAGACCATCGACCTGGTACAGATGCCCCATCTCCTCATCGCCGGGGCCACCGGATCGGGAAAATCGGTCTGCGTTAATTCGATGATCCTCTCAATACTGTACCAGCTGCACCCTTCGGAGTGCCGCCTGATCCTCATCGATCCGAAAATAGTCGAGCTTAAACTGTACAACGATATTCCCCACCTTTTAACGCCGGTTATCACCGAGCCAAAGCGGGCGTTCCAGGCATTGCAGTACTGCATTTGCGAAATGGAGCGGCGTTACGCCTGTCTTGATTCCATGGGGGTACGCGACATCCGCAATTACAACAAACGCATTAAAGAAAAGAATATCGCGCAGGAGCACATGCCCTACATCGTGGTCGTCATTGACGAGTTCGCCGATCTCATGGCCACCACCGGCAAGGAGCTTGAGTCCACCGTGGCCCGCCTTGCCGCCATGAGCCGCGCCGTGGGTATTCACCTGGTGCTGGCAACCCAGCGCCCCTCAATTGACGTTATCACCGGCCTCATCAAGGCGAACATACCCAGCCGCATTGCCTTTATGGTGGCCAGCAAAATGGACAGCCGGATCATCATCGACATGGTGGGCGCGGAAAAACTGCTGGGCAAGGGCGACATGCTGTACGCCGGCGCGGTGGACCCCTTCCCCATTCGTATGCAGGGCGCTTTTATCTCCGAAGAAGAAGTGGAAGCGGTAGTGGCCCATGTAAAAACTTTCGGCGAGCCTGATTATATTGACGATGAAATATTCTACGACGATGATGACGATATTAGCCCATCGCTTTTTTCTGACGGCGAAGATCCCCTCTACGACAAGGCCCTGGAAATCGTGCTGCAGCAGGGCAAAGCCAGCGCCAGCTATATCCAGCGCCGCCTTAAAATCGGCTACAACCGCGCGGCGCGCCTGGTGGAAGAAATGGAACATAAGGGCGTAGTCGGCCCGGCGCAGGGCAGCAAACCCAGGGAATTGCTGCACGGGGTGTAGAGCGCCGCATCCAGGGTAAACGCACAGGAATTGTTAGGCGCTCTTCTCTCTATGGTTCTTCCCTTCGCTCATTGCTCTCCCGTGCGTGTTTGTCAAGCGCTTCCATCAGATCGTCCGATTTATAATCGGTTTCAAGTATCAGCTCCCGTTCTTCCCCCGCGTTATTCCGGTAACGGATGACCAGTCTCGGCGCGGAGGGGGACAAGATTTTTTTCCACCATTTGGTTTCCTTGACAAGCGCCGCGGAGAGCAGCTGTTCTTTGGGAACAAAGAAGGTTTTTTCTTTGGGCGCTTCCGCGCCGGAGGTAAAATGGGTGATGGCTTCAAGCCAGCCCATGTGGGGAAAATGGTGAAAGTGGAAGCCGCCGCTCGTGGCGATAAGGAGTCCCCAGATCTCGTTCCATTTCTTTTCATCGAATGCTTCCCAGCCGGACAGGTACTGGCCAAGACTGCGGGCCAGAACTTTTTCGCCGATTTTTTCCTCGTATTCCCGCCAAAAATCGTCGGGGCTTTTTTCGTTTTTCCTGAACATTTAACTTACCGTCCTTACCGCGATAACATTGATACCTTCGCCGTTCCAGTCTGCTATTACCGTGTCCCCGGCTTTTACCGGAACGCTGACTTTGGTTTTATAAATGTCCGCCAGGAGAGCGGGGATTTTTTCCCTCGGGCAGGGCGAAAGGGTTTTAACCGGAATACGCCTGGGGGCGTACAGGCTCCGCCCCGCCTCGTAAGATGAAACGCTGCCGGCAATGGGACAGGTGGCGGTTACCACCCGTTTGGGGGCGCGGACTTCCTCCCGTGCATAAACCTCGCCACGGGGGCAGCGGTTGCCGGTAATGGTCAGGGCCGGAAAACTGTCTGCGCCGGCAGTGGTGGAAGCGCCCAGCTCCTCTCCTTCAAGCACAAGCGCGCAGCCTATGGGACAGACAATACAGGTTAAGTTTCGCATAATAATCCTCGGTACTTCCTCAGTTTATACTGAATTCAAGACAGGAATCAAACCCGGCGTTCAGGCCCCCGAAGTCCGCCGGGGTGATCTTCAGATTGATCATCTCCGAGGGCTGCACGTGCCTGTGCTTTACGCTGCGGATCAGCCGCTTGTCCAGCCGGAGTTCCAGTACGGCGTCGTTTTTTACCACCAGTGAACGGAGGTAGACTTGATTTTCCCTGCGTGGGTTGATCCGCACCGGATTCACATAACGCACATTGGAGCCGGTCTTGACGCGAATTTGCGGCTCAGGCCGCCTGCCCTGCAGCCATTCGGCGGCATAGCGGCCCGCCCTGCGGCTTTCCTCGGCAACCCAGTCAACCAGATCGTGCACATGGAGCACATTGCCGCTGGCAAAGACTCCGTCGATGTTGGTCATCAGGTTTGAGTCCACAAGCGGGCCGTTGGTTGCGCCGTTCAGTTCCACGCCGGCGGCCTTGGACAATTCGTTCTCCGGCACAAGCCCAACGGAGAGCAGCACCGTGTCGCAGTCGATGCGGAAACGTTTTTCGGGAATGACAACGCCGTTTTCCATGGGAGTAACTTCAACCCCTTCCACGCGATCATTGCCGAAGATACTGGTGGTCATGGAGGAAAGGTACAGGGGGATGTCGAAATCCCTCAGACACTGCACGATGTTTCTGGTAAGGCCCGCAGGGTAGGGCATAATTTCCACTACGGCCTTTACCTTGCAGCCTACCCAGGTCATGCGGCGGGCCATGATGAGGCCGATGTCGCCGGAGCCGATAATCACCACTTCTCTGCCGGGGATGCAGCCTTCGATGTTCACCAGGCGCTGGGCAAAGCCGGCGGTATACACCCCGGCGGGGCGGGCGCCGGGAATGCGCACATTGCCCCGATTCCGCTCGCGGCATCCCATGGCCAGTATTACCGCCCTGCTCTGAATTTGCAGCGCGCCGGCGGGTGAAACGCAGAACAGCTCTTTACAGGCGCTCTGTTCGGCGGCGGAACCGGAAGGCGCGGCGTTAAAACCCGTTACCGTGGTATTCAGGTAGACGGCTATTTTTGATTGTGCTACGCGCTCAATAAAACGCTCGGCGAATTCGGGGCCGGTAAGCTCTTCTGAAAATTCGTGCAGGCCGAATCCGTTGTGAATGCACTGCATGAGGATTCCGCCCAGGTGATCTTCCCGTTCGATAATGGCGCAGGAAAAACCGGCGGCGTCCAGTTCCAGGGCGGCCGCCATGCCCGCGGCGCCCCCGCCGATTATCACCGCATCGCAGCGCAGGTTTTTCATAGTTCCGCCTCCAGGAGGCGGCTTGCCCCGCCGTGCTTGGTGATTGCGCCCCAGGAAAGGCCGGTTTCACGCATGATGATCTTGATGATCTTGTAAGTGCAAAAGCCCCCCTGACAGCGGCCCATCTGGGCGCGGGTAAAATACTTGATCCCGTCCAGGGTATGATGCCCAAGCCGCACAGCCTGCACGATCTCGGCCTCGCTGACATTTTCGCAGCGGCAGACAATGCTGCCCCACGCGGGGTCTTTGGCGATAAAGGCGTCCAGCCGGAAAGGATCGAGTTCCCTTACGCGGGGGCGGTCTTCGATAAAGGGATCCCATCCCGGTTTTTCAGTCAGCTCAAGCCCCATGTTCTTTAAGAGATTTTTCACGTATTCGCCGATTGCCGGAGAGGCGGTGAGTCCCGGACTCTGAATCCCCGCCACCTGCACAAAGGCGGGGGCTTTCTTTGAAGGCTCAATGTAGAAATCTTCTTCCAGACAGGGGCGCAGTCCGGCGAAACTCGTGATTACATCGTTTCGGCTTAGCGAAGGGATCATGTTTTTTCCCGAATCAAGAATCTGCTCCAGCCGCCCGGTTGTGGTGGAAAAATCGTCCTTGCGATCCACGGCGTCCGCGGTGGGGCCGACCAGCACCGTCCCTTCCACAGTCGGAATCACCAGCATGCCTTTGGAAACCGCGGTAGGCACGGGAAAAACCACCCGCTCCGGGCAGGCCCGCGTCAGGCGATCCATCAGGAAGTATTCGCCCTTGCGGGGCTTGATCGAAAATTCCTCGCCGCCGAAAATTGCTGAAACCTCGTCGGCAAACAGGCCGGCGGAATTCACCGCGTACCTTGCCCTGATTTCCCTGCCGTCCCCGGCGCGGATCGTCCAGAAACCGGCCCGTTCATCCCGCTCCGCTCCGTTCACCCTGAAACCGGTGTAAAGCTCAACGCCGTTTTTCACCGCCGATTCCACCAGGGCAAAGACAAAGCGGTACGGTTCGATCATGCCGCCGCCGGGGGCGTACAGTCCGCCCACCGTGTCCGCCGACAGTTTCGGTTCCAGCTCCAGAATGCGCTCACGGGAACAAAGCTCAACGCCGATAACGCCGTTTTCCACGCCCTGCATATAGAGGCGCTCCACCGCTTTCATCTCTTCCTCGTGAAGCGCCGCCACGATGATGCCGCAGCGCTTAAAAGGAAAGTTCAGCTCCCTCCTGAGCTGGTCGAACATGAGGTTTCCCTGAATCTCCAGCCGGGCTTTCAGGTATTTCTTGTTGTGATGAAAACCGCCGTGTACGATTCCTGAATTGGCCTTGGAAGTCCCAAAAGACACATCCGCCGCCTTTTCGAGAATCGTGGTTTTAATATGATATGCCGACAGCCGCCGGGCGACATTCGCGCCGGATACCCCGCAGCCGATAACCGCTACATCGTAGTCCATTTGTGTATCATATAGGTTAATTCAAAAAAAATCCATATAATGAAATTATGACGGTTTTTGATGTCTCAAAAAAATGGCTGATTCTCGCGCCGGCCTCTATCCCGGCGGCCCGATACGCCGCGGATGAACTGGCCTTGTATATAGGCTTGCTTCGGAGCCGGGCGGGGCTTGCCGGGACGCCGCCGCACATTGAAGACGCTGAAAATGCCGCGTCCCTGTACGCCGTTCCCCTCATTCTGCTCAACGCGGCCGGCTGCTCTGAGCGGAACGGTTTTAGCTGGCGAATCGGCAGGGGCCGGATCGAAATACAGGGCGATTCCGGACGCGGCCTGTGGAACGCGGTCTTTGATTTTCTCGCCGCCCTGGGCATCCGCTGGCCGGCGCCGGGGCTGGAAGAATTTCCCCCGCCCTCTTCGCCGGGCGTTTATCCGCTGAAAGATGTCCGGGCCTATTGCCCTTCGGCCTCTTCCGTAAAGGAGCGGCGGCGGCTTTTTGTCAGTGAAAAATTAAAGGCAAAGGAACGGGAATTGCTGATCCAGTGGGCGGCGCGGAACAAATACGACGCGCTGGCCTTTCCGCTCGCTGAAAAAAACCTTTGGAACAAGGCGCGGCGCGGCAGGGGTATTTACGCGGAGACCCGGCGTTACGCGCTTATCCTTGAGGCGGGCGGACGGGAGCTTTCCTGTCTGCTGCCCCGGCGCTTGTTCTTTTTTCACCGGGACATGTTCCGTATGGATTCAGGCAGGCGCGTCAGGAAGAGTCATTTCTGTCTCACCAATCCCAAAACCATTGCGCGGATTAAAATGACCGCTGAAAAACTGTTCATCCGCGCAATGACGGGAATGGAGGCCCAAACGGCTTTCCGCCCCGGATTCGCCGGGAAAGACGCGGCCGCGCCGGTCTTTCATCTCTGGCCGGATCAGGGCCATGAAAAAACCTGGTGCGCCTGTCCCGACTGCCGGGCCTTCAGCCCCTTGGAACAAAACCGTATAGCCGTCAACTCCGCCGCGGATGTTCTCGTGGACCTTGATCCGCGGGCGCGGCTCTCGTATCTTGAAGACCCGCTGGAAACCTCCGCCGGGAGGCTTGTCCTCCGCGATAATACGTTTTGTGTAACTACCTGGAAGGGGATCCCGTGTCAAATGAGCAAATGGAACGGTTTGGCGCGGGAACAGTATGTTCAGGAAGAAGGCCGGACAGAGAGAAACGTGAAATTGCCCGAAAAATGAAAGCGGGGGAAACCATTGGAGCAGATTGTGAATACCGGTCTCCCGGCAGGTAGAAGCCCTGTAACGCGCCGACTTGTTCATAGAATGAACATCTTTCCCTTCGTTTTTCCCCCTTCATGCCTCTATTCCCTTTCCCCGCATTCATGCTCAATCCTGCCGGCGCTGCGTTTAAGGATCAAAAAACCGTATTTTTCCTTCTTTATTCACCCTCAATTTCCTGTTTTGCCTCTTTTTTTGGTATTTTATTCCAAAAAACAGATCCCACAGGCTTTATATCCGGGACATGCGGCCGCTTTTGCACCCGGAACGGCCTGTACTTTTTTTATACTAACGCTTGACAAAAACAGTAATTTGGGGTATCTTTTACATAAATAAGCGGCCGCGGAACGGCGGCGCTTAACAGGCCGTCTGGAGGGCGGCTTGCGGCGGATACAAAGAGGACCCGGCGGACGGGTTAGGACCCGACGGTTTTTTGGAACCGGCGCTCTGTCAGGGCGGGGGATCCGTTTTCCTCTTGGTATATATAGGGAACACCGGTGTACATGCGGCGGCAATTAGGCGCCGGTGTTCCTCTTTCAAGGAGAAGGAAACATGAAGAAAACTCTCAAGAAATTGGGAGTGCTGGCCTTTGCGCTGGTACTCACCATGATGTTTGTGGCATGTGCACAGCCCACCGATGAAGAAGG
>JAISYA010000177.1 GCA_031270205.1 Treponema sp. | reverse complement strand
TTCTTCCGTTTCATACGCTGCTCCTTTTTAATGGGGAAATACAAAAAGCCGGTACGCCCCATACGGAGGCATCGGGCCTGGGTGCGCGGGTAAGGAAGAGAAGCCCTGTGGACAGAGTCCTCCCCCGGAAAAGAGATTCAGGTGAGTATATACAGAGAGAGAGAGAGAGAGAGAGAGAGAGAGAGAGAGAGATTATAACCGCAAAGGCGCTAAAAAGCAAGTAAAAAGTGCAAAAAATCTTCATCTTCGCTCTTTTCATATAGAACAGCATAGTATAGATTAGGCCGGCTGTCAAGGCATCGGTGGAACAAAGAACAATTCCCCTTCTAAAAACCGAAATATTGTGTCGGTTTTTGTTAATTTCCTGAAAATTCCTGGAAATTTTTGTTGACTTTGTTGTTTTTCAGGGTTATAATGCTTCCAATCAGACGTCAATGTGACAGTGTAATTCTTTTAGTCCGACAGAAGGTGTTTTATGGAATACAACCTGAAGGGAAAAAACGCGATAGTCACCGGCTCGGCGCGGGGGCTTGGCGAAGGTATCGCCAAAGTTCTTGCCAGGGAAGGGGTGAATGTGCTGGTGAACCATACCCATGAGGGAAGCGCGAAAAAGGCGAAGGACGTCGCCTCGTTTCTGGTTTCCCAATACGGCGTTAAATCCGGCGTTTTCCGGGCGGACGTTTCCAAAGAAGCGGAAGTCCCCCCGCTTTTTGATGAAGCGGAAAAAGTCCTGGAAGGACCGGTAACCATTCTGATAAATAACGCGGGGATTTGTCCCCATGTCAATATAGCGGATTCTGATTTCAAGTCCTGGAAAGACTGCATGACGACCAATGTGGACAGTATCTTTCTCATGTGCCGCGAATTTATACGGCGGAACATACCCCGCAATACCGGCGGCCACATTATCAACATAGCGAGTCAGGCCGCCTTTAACGGCTCGAAAAACGGTAAAACCCATTATTCGGCCTCAAAGGGAGCGGTCGTGTCCTTTAGCATATCCCTGGCAAAAGAAGTGGCAAAGCACCATATCTTTGTAAACGCCGTCTGTCCCGGCATGCTTCTTACGGAACTTACCTCGGTAACGCTTACCGGTGAGGAAGCGGTACAAAAATACACCCAGAACCTGCCGCTGGGACGCCTTGAGGAAGTTGCCGAAGTGGGCGAAATGGTGGCGTTCCTGGTCAGCGGCGCGGCTTCCTATTCTACCGGCGCGGTATTCGACGTAACCGGCGGAATGATGTCCCGCTAGCGGCCTGTTGCGGGTTAAAATCGCCCTCAGGCGGTTTTTGGGGATTGCGCGAAGCGCAGCAAACTGCCGGGGACACGGACAGGATGTGATTTATAGCTAAGGAGGCTTTCCCAAAACTTCAGCGCCGGGAAAGCAAGCGTGAAATTCGCGGTTTCGCAGGGCTGAAAGCCTCAAAAACCGCAGGAGCCTTTGGCTCAAGCCGGTCCCAAAACCGCGCCCCCGGCCATGCCGGGAACATGAGCGCTCAGTCAATTAATTTTGGGTCAGGCTCGAAGGAGAAATGGTATGGCGGAATTTGTGTTGGGTATTGATTACGGATCTACGATGATCAAGGCCGGCGTATTTGACATACTGGGCAGGGAAAGGGGTGTCTGTTCGGTCAAGGCGGAGAACACTTCCCGTAAAACAGGCTGGTACGAGCGGGACCTCGACGATGTCTGGGAATCTTCCAAAGCCGCCATAGCCGGGGCGATACAAAACGCCTCGGAAAAAGACAAAATTTCCGGCGGCGACATTGCCGCGATTTCATTTACCGGCCACGGTAACGGGGCGCATTTGCTGGACGGGGAAGGCAGGGGGATTTGCCCCGCGATTGAGGGGACCGACAGCAGGGCGGCCTCCTATGTGGACCTCTGGAAAAAAGACGGCTCCTTCAGCCGCATTCATCCCATGAACATGCAGGCCCTGTGGCCGGCCCATTCCCTCTGCGTTATGGCCTGGCTGCGGGATAACGAAAGGGAAATGCTGGACAAAGCCAAATGGGTTCTTAATCCCAAAGATTATATACGCCTCCGTCTGACCGGCGAGGCTTTCCTTGAATATTCCGACGCATCGGGGAGCGGCTTAATCAATACCCGCGACCGGAAAATTGACGCGGAAATGCTGGACATTGCCGGCCTGGGGTTCCTCGCGGAGAAAATGCCCCCCCTCAAATACGCCACCGATCTCTGCGGACATATTACCCGTGCCGCGGCGGCGGAAACGGGCCTTAAAGAGGGAACGCCGGTAGCGGCCGGCTGTTACGACATTGACTCGGCGGGCCTCGCGACGGGCCTTACCGGTGAATCGGTAATGAATATCATTGTCGGCTCCTGGGCGAACAATCAGTTCATTTCCAAAACGCCGCTGGTCAGCGAAGACTTTTTTTCCACCACGGTTTATGCCATAGAAGGTTATTATCTGATGCTTGAGGGAAGCGCCACCGGCGCGATTAACCTTGAGTGGTTTGTGGAACGCTTTATGGAAGCGGATAAAAAAGAACTCAAGGCGGCGGGCAAAAACGTGTATGCCTTCTGTGATGAGGCTGTCGCTTCGGTAAAGCCGGACGCCTCGGACATTATCTTTCTTCCCTTTCTTTACGGCAGCAACGTAAACCTCAAAGCCAGGGGGACTCTTATCGGCATGGAAGGAAGCCATACCAGAAGCGAAGTGATCCGGGCCTTTTTTGAGGGAATCTGTTTTACCCACCGTTACCACATAGAAAAAATGGCCGCTTACGGTCCGGTTCCGGCAGTGGCGCGCATGGCCGGAGGGGCGGTCAAATCCGACGTATGGCGGCGGATCTTCGCCGACGTGCTTGACAAGACAATTGAGATAACCGCGGCCACGGAATTGGGAACTCTGGGGGCGGCCATGTGCGCGGCGGTTTTGTCGGGGGCCTATTCAAACCTGGACGAAGCGGCGGCGAAAATGGTCAAGGTAACCGGCCGCACCGATCCCGACTCCGCGCTTACCGGGATATATACCGCAAAATACGAAAACTACAAAAGGGCTGTCGCCGCCCTGGACGGCTATTGGAGATAACGATGAACAGCGAAGAACGGGTAATGGGCGCGCTGGCCCGCAAGCCCATAGACAGAGTACCGAGCTTTGAATGGGAACTGAGCCGCGTGGTTATTGAGGCCCTTACCCCCGGCGAGGATGAACTGGGCTTTGTTGAAAACATGGACCTTGACGGAATCTGCGTGTACCCGGATTACCGGAACGAATTGATTGACGATGTAACGTACCGCACCGAATGGGGCATCGTAAAAAGAAAGACTTCGGAAGTACAGGACATTCCCGCAGGCGGGCCGGTAAAAGAGCCTGAGGATCTTGATGCGTACCGTCCCCCCGATCCGCTCGCACCCTGGCGGCTTGATACCATGAACAGGGCCTTGAAGCGCTTCAGGGGGAAACGGGCGGTAATTCTCCATCTGAACGATGTTTTTTCCCTGCCTTCCAGAATCATGGCCTTTGACGAATTCCTTATGGCCATACATACCGAGCCGGAAATGGTGGACAGGCTTATCGGCATTACCGTGGAGTACAATATCGCCCTGGCAAAACGGGCCTGGAACGAGGGGCTGCGCATTGTTATGACGGGGGATGATTTTTGTTATTCAAAAGGCCCCATGTTCTCCCCCGAAAAATTTCGGGAACTGTTTTATCCCTGGTATAAAAAGGTAATGGCGGCCTACAAGGACATCGGCTTTATGGTGATAAAGCACTGCGACGGTAATGTGCTTCCCCTTATTGATATGATTACCGACGCCGCCATTGATTGTTACGATCCAATGGAACCAGCCGCGGGAATGCGGCTTGCCTGGTTCAAGGAAAAATACGGCTCAAAAATTTGCCTTAAAGGCAATGTTGACTGCGCCCAGACGCTTACGTTCGGCAGTGTGGAAGACACGATCAACGAAACAAAAGAATGTCTCCGTATAGGCATGCCCGGCTACGGCTATATTCTTTCATCCTCAAACAGCATCCATTCAAAAGTAAAGCCCGAAAACTACCGGGCCATGCTGGATACCCTCCATGAATTCGGGGTTTATACATAAGCGGATAAAAGATCGATAAAAGATCGATAAAAGAGCAAGGAGAGACAAAATGAAGAGAATAATGTGGTACGGCGTCAAAGATGTGCGGCTTGAGACCGGCGTGGAAATTCCCCCCTGTGAAAGCGGCGGCGTCCTTGTCAAGACCGAGGCTTTTTCGGTCTGCGGGACGGATATCAAAGCCTACAACGCCGGCAATAACCGCCTTACCCATCCCCAAACCGTTGGGCATGAATTTGTAGGCCGCATTGAGGAGAGCAAGACCCCTGAGTTCAAAAAAGGGGATCGCGTGGTAATGGCTCCTACCATCGGCTGTGGGGAATGTTATTACTGCAAAATCGGGAAACGCAACCTCTGCGCCAAACCGCGGTCCATAGGTTTCCAGATTCCCGGCGCAATGGCCGAATACCTGCCGCTTCCCGCCGATGCGATTACAGGCGGCCACCTGGTTAAATGTCCTGAGGATATTCCCGCGCCGGTGGCGGCTATAGCCGAACCGTTAAGCTGCGTGATCAACGGCCTTTCCCGCGCGCCGGTACATAAAATGGAAGACGTAGTGGTTATCGGGCTGGGCGCCATCGGTCTGCTTCATGCCATCACGATTCGTAACGCCGGGGTAAAAAACATCATCACCAGCGATTTCCCCGGCCATAAAACGGACATTGCCAAAGAGCTGGGCTTTACCGTCGTTCCTCCTGATGAACTTGAAAAGCGTTACCGGGAACTTTCAAACGGGCTGGGCTTTGAACTCGTGGTAATTGCCGCGCCGTCCCAAAGCGTACAGGAACTTGCCCCGGCGTATGCCCGCAAGGGCGGTTATGTGTCGTATTTTGCCAGCCTTCCGCCGGACCATGAAAAACTCAATATGTCCAGCCGGATGATCCACTATAATGAGCTGATCCTTTACGGCACTTCCGATTCCACGCCGCTGCATGTGGCTGAAGCGGTCAAGCTCCTTTCGGCGCGGAAAGACGATTTTGCCAAAATGATCACTATCCTTCCCATGGAAAAATGGCTTGAGGGTTATCAGGGGGTGATGGATATGCGCTACGCCAAAGTAGTGCTTACCCCCTGAATTGGGAACATCAATGAGGCCCGACAAATCAACGATTCTTACTCTGCTTGCCGCCGCGGGTATTGTGATTGCCGCTCTGCTTATCGTGATTCTGTACCGCGCCGGCTTTGCCGCGCCCTGGGCCGGAAAAAGTTTTGCCTTCACGTTTCCGGGCAAGCCTTCAGAAAAGCGCATTGCCCGCAATTTGGACCTTGCCGATTCCCGCTGGCCGGAAGCGCTTGTAGAACTGGATATCCCTTCCTGCCAAAAAGATTTTGCCGTTTACAGCGCCTTCAGCTATGCCGGTGAGCGTTGCAGCCTTACCCTGGTCTACGCTACGAGGGCAAAACTTGACGATATCAGGTCCCATTATCAGGAAATTCTTGAAAGCCCAAGCGCAAGCGGCAGAAATGACGCGGGCGTCCTGAACCTGAAGGGCTTTGTCCGTGAGCGGGCCGTTGAAATTACCAATTACTTCAGCGAGGTAACAAACCTAATTCAGGTGAATGTCGAAATGACCGGTGAATACGCCGGCCTGATACGGCAAAAAATAATCGGCGCGTTTCCCGAAGAGGCGCTTGCGGCTCCGGGAATCGGCGGCTTCGCTTCCGGAGAGAGCGGTGAAGGCTATGTAATGTACGATTTTAACCCCTACGCGCCGGACGTGTATGCCGGCGCGCCGCTTTATTCCAGGGCCTATTCTTTTGGCGGCACTGCCGAAGCGCTAAAGGAAAAAATCAGCGCGCTGGCAGAACAGTATACCGATCCGAAGTCCGCCGAGATAAGCGGGGGAAGCGCCGTGATAAAACACGGCGGATACCTTTACCAGATAAAGCCGCTGGAAAACGAGGGGGAAGTCAAGACGGCGCTGGTTGTGCAGGCAATACCGGATCATTGAATTGAAAACCCTGTTCGGGTTTCAAAAATATCGGCCATAAGCGCCGAAAACTAAATTGGCATTGGAGGAATGTATGCGTGAAGACAGATTTACCGGCAAGGCGGCGTTTATAACCGGAGCCGCGCAGGGCATAGGATTTCAGACGGCGCTGGACATGGCAAAAGAAGGGGCCTGTGTGGCCATTTCCGATATTGACGCAACAGCCCTGAAAGTGGCTGAGGGAATCCTTAAAAGCGAGGGAGCGTCATGCCTTGCCCTTGAATGTGACGTTTCGGATCGCCGGCAGGTGGAAAACGCGGTTCAACAAACCGTCAACGCTTTCGGCCGCTTGGATATTCTTGTCAACAACGCAGGCATATTGAAAAATTTCCCCATTGAGGAAACTACCGACGAGCTTCTTGAAAAAACCATCGGCATCAACGTAATGGGCGCGCTGTACGCGATAAGGGCGGTAACGCCCATTATGAAAAACCAGAAATACGGCCGCATTATCAATGTTTCTTCGATCTGCGGTAAAATGGGCGATCACTCAACCACCTATGTATACGGAGCTTCCAAGGGCGCTCTGCTCAGCGTTACCCGATCCGTAGCCTATCAGCTTGGACCTTTCGGCGTTACATGCAACAGCATCGCCCCCCACGCGGTTATGACCAACCTCATGGCCTATTGGGACGAAGGCCGGAAAAAAGACGCCGCGGACAAAATACCCGTCCGCCGCCTGGGTACGGTCGAGGATATGTCCCATCTTATGCTGTTCCTTGCCTCGGACGAAGCGGGCTTTATAAACGGGGAAAACGTCAATATCAACGGCGGATATTATATGGATTAAAATTTTGTTGACTATATCCGGCGGGCTGTGGTATAATAGGGTCATCCAGTTTGGACAATTTCTGATTTCTTACCATTTGGACTAAGCCATGCAGTATTTCGATACTCACGCCCATGTGGGGCTTATTGTTGATGACCCCATTGAGCAGTTAATAGTAATACAGGAAGCTCGGCAGGCCGGGGTTTCCCGCATCGTCTCTATTTGTAACAGTCTTCACGACTTTACACAGGTGTATGAAAACCTTAAGTCCGCGGTCCACGTGTACCACGCCGTGGGGGTCAGCCCCTCGGAGGTGCAGAACCCCGGCAGGGACTGGCTCCAGATCATAGAGCAGAGCGTCCAGCTTCCACGGGTGATTGCCGTAGGGGAAATCGGTCTGGACTATTACCGTAAATTCGGGGACAAAAACTCCCAGATTGAGCTGTTTATCACCCAGCTTGACCTGGCTGGCAAGCTCAACCTGCCGGTTATCATCCACAACCGGGACGCGGGCCACGACGTGCTGGACATACTCCGGGACCGCCTGCCTTCCAAAGGCGGGGCGCTCCACTGTTACTCCGAAGACGCGGCCTACGCCGCAAAAGCCCTGGAGCTTAACCTTTACTTTTCTTTCGCGGGCAATCTTACCTACCGGAACGCCCGGAATCTCCATGAAACGGTCGGTGTCGTGCCTCTGGACCGGATTCTTATCGAGTCCGAAAGCCCCTTCATGGTCCCCGCGGACCACCGGGGCAAGCGGAACATGCCCAAGTACCTCCCCCTTACCGCCCGTTTTCTCGCCGAAATGCTGGAAATGGAAGAGGGGGAACTTGCGGCCCGGCTTTGGGAGAATTCGAACCGGTTCTTCGGTCTGCCGAATGAATGAGCCTATACCGTCCCGTTAAAATCGGCTCTCTTGAATTGGGGGGCAATCTGTTTCTTGCGCCGGTGGCAGGTTATTCCGACCGGGCCTTCCGTTCGATCTGCGCCGGGGAGGGCGCGGATTTTACCTTTACCGAATTGATCTCCGCGGAAGCCCTGTACCGCAATCCCGGCCGTTACGGGCTTGGCGGAAAAGCGGGCCTGGAGACCGTAAAGCGCCGGGAGCCGTTTCCGGCATCAAGCATGGTGCGCCGCGCGGAAAACGAGCGGCGTTACGCGATTCAGCTTTTCGGCGCGGAGGCGGAGGCGATTTACAAAGCGGCTTCGCTTTTGGCCCCCCTGCAGCCGGACGCGCTGGATATCAACGGCGGCTGCCCCGTACCCAAGGTGGTTAAAACGGGGGCGGGTTCGGCGCTGATGAAAGACCCCGCCCGCCTGGGCCGGGTGGTGGAAGCGGCCGTGAGGGCCGCGCGGGAATATCCGGGGGGCATCCCGGTAACGATCAAAATCCGTTCCGGCTGGGACCAGGGTTCAATCAATTACGCCGAATGCGCCCGCGTTGCCGTGGAGGCCGGGGCCGCCATGGTGAGCCTGCACCCCCGCTCAAGGAGCCAGGGCTACGGCGGTAAAAGCGACTGGTCCCACATCGCCGACCTGGTCACGCGGCTGGCGGTTCCGGTTACCGGTTCCGGCGATCTGTACACCCCGGAAGACGCCGGGCGGATGCTGCGTGAAACCGGCTGCGCCGCGGTGATGTTCGCCAGGGGCGCCATGGGCAACCCGTTTATTTTTCCCGCCGCCCGTTCGCTGCTGGAAAACGCCGTGTGGGAACCGCCGCCCTTCTCCGCCCGGCTGGAGGCCGCCTTCCGCCATCTGGAACTGCTGGCCGCCGATATTGGCGAGCGCGCCGCCTGCCTTGAAATGCGCAAACAATTCTGCGCCTACACCAAAGCCGCCGGCGCGGCCAATGGCGGGCGGGGAATGAGCGGCGCCGCCGCGTTGCGGAACGAACTGGTTCACGCGGAAAGCATCGCCGATTACCGCCGAATTGTGACGGCGCATACCGGCAGGCAAGGTTGACCTCCGCCCCGTTAATTCCTATGCTTGGATCATGAACATACTAAGACGGCCTTTCCGCTACCGGAACGACAATGTAGTGTACTGGCTTATCGGAATCAACGCGCTCATTTTTTTAATGACGCAGTTTTTCGGCTGGGAATTCAGAAGGTTCCTGACGCTGCGTTTGTCCATGATACCCGTTATGGTCATGCAGGGATGGGTTTGGACTTTTGTTTCGTACATGTTCGTTCACGGCGGGTTCAGCCACATCCTCTTTAACATGCTCGGCCTTTTTATTTTCGGGACCCAGGTTGAACGCCAGATGGGCAGCATCGAATTTCTGCTTTTTTATCTTTTAACCGGGGTTTTCGCGGGGGTGTTTTCCTTCGCAGTGTACTGTCTGACCGGCGCTAACGGCGTTATTCTCATGGGCGCGTCCGGCGCGCTGTTCGCGGTAGAGCTTGCGTACGCGGTGTTCTTTCCGGACTCGATTATCTATCTGTGGGGCATCCTGCCGCTACGCGCCCCGGTCATGGTGCTGGGCTTTACCGCCCTGGAGCTTTTCTTTTCAGTTACCGGCATGAACAGCGGCGTGGCCCATTTTACCCACCTGGCAGGTTTTGGCTTCGGCTGGATCTATTTTCTCGCCCGCTTCGGCATGAACCCCTGGCGCAGGCTTACCGGACGCTAACTGTGCGCCTCGTATCCGGCGTCGACAATCGCCGCCTGAACGGTTTCAAGCGGCGTTTTGGCCGGATCGTAATTAAAGGACACGGTTCCGCCCTTTAGATCAACCGACACGTCCGCCAGACCGGGCAGCGCGCTTACGGCATTGTTCACCGCCTTGACACAGTGTTCGCAGGACATTCCTTCAACCTTTAACGTTTTCTTTTCCATGTTAGCCTCCCATGACAGAATAAAGGATTTCAGTTTTTTGTCAACTTCCCAATCCTATTTGATATAACTGAGCTTCTCCGGATCAATCTCGTGGGGCTTGCCCTCGTCGGCGGCGTATCCAACCGCAACGGCAAGACCGTAATCGCAGCCTTCGGGAAAAGCGAGTTTTTCCCTCCAGTAGGACGCGGTGTCCGGATCTTCAAACACCACGCGGGGCAGACCGAGGATGATGTTGGCAAGCCCCAGAGATGTCGCGGCAATGGCCAGGTGCGCCGACATAATGCCCGCGTCGATAGCGGATTTGTTTTTTACCGCGAGGAAAAACACGGTGGAGGCGTTGTAGAAAATCTTGTTCTTCCGCGACTTGAGGCGTTCAATTATCGCTTCATTGCCGGTTTTAATAAAATAATCAACAACCGCCTTTTCAAGTTCCAGGATGAGGGGAACATTTTGTACTACAATCACGTTTACCGGCTGGGCATTGTTCCCGCTGGGAGCGGCCAGGGCTGCCTTTGCGAGCAGCTCCACGGTTTCATCGTCTACCGTGGCGCCGGTATAGGCCCGGCAGGAACGCCGTGAAAAAATCGCGTCAAAAGTTGCATTGGACATGGTATCCTCCTGAAAGATAGTTCATTTCCCCGAAAACAGGGCGGATTCAGGGACGTTTCATTCTAGCAAATGGCTCTTCAAAAAACTATATCACCTGAGCCTGTTCCAAAACTAATTGACTGTGCGCTCACGTTCCCGGCATAGCCGGGGGCACGGTTTTGGACCAGGCTCTTGCAGTTTTTCAGGCTAAAGCCTTGCAAAACTGCGTT
>JAISYA010000119.1 GCA_031270205.1 Treponema sp. | reverse complement strand
CAACCACATAGGCTATGTCGATCCCGCCACATAGCCTATGTCGATCCCTCAACATAGCATATGTCGATCCAGCAACATAGGCTATGTCGATCCATCAACATAGCATATGTCGATCCAACCACATAGCCTATGTCGATCCATCCACATAGCCTATTTCGATCCATCCACATAGGCTATATCGATCTATCCACATAGCCTATGTCGATCCCACAACATAGCCTATGTCGATCCATCCACATAGCCTATGTCGATCCCGCAACGCTTATAATCGAGGACTATCAGCGCTCCGCGGGTACATTTCTGAGTATGGTAGTGGTGCACGGATTGCAAGTAAACGCCGGCGCCCCGGCTTCTCCCCCTTAGTATTGTCCGTAATGTTCCGATATTAGTAGAGTATGAACGCTCTTTTGGTCTTATTCGCCGGCCGTCTCACGGAGGAGGCTTTCAAGCCGCTGGCGGGTGGAAAAAACAGTTTTGAGCTGGCGCTGGAACGGGCCGGAAACTTCCCCGGCGTGAGTACGGCGCTGCTGCTGGGCCGCGAAGGGGAGGAATACCCGCTTCCGGCGGGCGTAAGCGTGGAAACACGGCCCGTGTGGACCAGGCGGAGCCTGCTTGAGGCGGCCGCTTCCCGTTCCGCCGGTTTTGATTTGACGTATTTTGCCTGGGCGGACTGCCCGTTCCTCGATCCGGCGCTGGCGGGGCGGCTGGCGGAACGGCATCTGCGCTACGCCGCCGAGTATTCCTACGCCGACGGCTGGCCCTACGGCCTCGCGCCGGAACTGCTCTCGCCGCCGACCGCGGGCATCCTGGCAAAAATCGCAGGCGACGACGACGGGCCGGTGGAGCGGGACGCGCTCTTTTCGGTCATCCAGAAAGACATCAATTCCTTTGATATTGAAACCGAGATTTCTTTTGAGGATCTGCGCTGCCACCGGCTCAGCCTGTGCGCCGATTCCAGGCGGAACCTGCTGCTGTTAAGCCGCTTTGCCGCCGCGGGCGGGACGGAAGTTCCCGATACCGCCGCCGTGGAGCGGATAATCGCCGAAAATCCCGCGGTTTTGCGGACGCTGCCCAACTTTTACCCCATCCAGGTCTGCGGCGGCTGCGCCCAGGCTTGCGCGCTCTGTCCCTATCCCGCGTCCTGCCGGGCGGCCGGAAAGGAAGTTACCGCGCGGCGGGATTGCATGGAACCGGCGGACTTTGAATCGCTTTTGGAGCGGATAATCGCCTTTTCAGGCGACGCGGTAATCGATCTTTCACTCTGGGGGGAAATCGCCCTGCATCCGCGCAAAATGGACTTAATCGCCGCCGTCATCTCGCGGCCGGAACTCGCCCTGGTGATAGAGACTTCGGGCCTGCCCTGGCGGAGCGGGGAACTGGAACGGAGCGCGGAACTTGCCCGCTCCGCGGCCGCGAAGTCGGGCCGGAAAAACCCCCTGCCGCCGCTTTCGTGGATCGTGTCGCTTGACGCGGCGGACGCGGCGCGGTACAAAGCGGTCCGGGGCGCGGGCTTTGCCGAGGCGTCCGAATGCGCCGGAAAACTGCTCGCCCTCTTTCCCAAAGACGCCTATGTGCAGGCGCTGCGGACGGCCGGCGCCGAAGACGACATCGAACGCTTCTACCGCTCCTGGGAAAAAGCCGCCCCCTCAGGCAGGGCGAACATCATCATTCAAAAATACGACGATTTCTGCGGCGCGCTGGAGCGCAGGCAGGCTTCGGACCTCTCCCCGGTAACCCGCCGTCCCTGCTGGCACCTGATGCGGGATATGCCGGTACTGATTGACGGCACGGTCCCCCTCTGCCGGGAAGACCTTGGGGCGCTCAACGGGCGCTCCGGCGGCGCGTTGGGTAATGTGTGGAATGATTCCCTTGCAGGTATCTGGGAGCGGGGAGAGCGGTTTTATATCGAACAGTGCGAAAAAAAATACGGGGGGATCTGCGCGGGGTGCGATGAGTACTATACCTATAATTTTTAATGAAACGCTGCCTTCGTACACCGCAGTGGGGGGCAAGGAACGTTTCGCGTCTACCGGTATTTCGGCGGTGCTGCTCAACCGCAACGGCCGTTATCCCCGGCGTACTTTTTTTCAGGAACTGGAGAAAACAGGCTTCGATTACGTTATCTCCATCGAGTCCTCGCCTGAACGCTACGACGTGGAGGAGCTTTCCGGCCGCTTTCCCTACGTGCGTTTCATTCTGCTCAAACGGGAAATCAGCCTGGGGGAACAGATCAACCTGGCGGCCTCGGAACTGGAAAGCCCCCTTTTCTTCGTGCTTTGGAACGATCTGAAGATTTTCGCCGGCGGCGCATCGGGAAAAATGGCGGAACGGCTGAGCCGCGGCCAGGAAGAAAAAGAGAACGGGGAAAAAAAGGGGCCTTTCAAGCGCTTGTGTACGACGCCGCTGATTCAGAATTCCCGCTTTGAGACCATTCCCACCTTGATAGTTCCGGCGGTATTGAAAAAAAAAGTGGATACCAGGCTCTTCGCCCCCAACAACGGCGAGGGCCTTCCCAGCCTCTACCCTTTTGACGGCGTGGGGATATACGACCGGGAACGCTTCATAAAACTGGGGGGATTCGACAGCACCCTGAAAAACACCTACTGGCAGCTTATGGATTTCGGTTTCCGCGCCCATCTCTGGGGCGAGGAGATCAGTTTCACCCAGCAGATCAAACTTTCCTATGACGGTGAAAGTCCCACCGAGGACAAGACCGCTGAGGCTAGTTACCGCCGCTTTTTCCTAAAAAACCTCGCGCCGGTGTTCCGGGGCGATCACGCCCATCTGCCCCTCCGCCGCTTTCCCGCTTACCTGTGGAGGTCAGGCGACGATCCTTTTGCCGCCTGGGAAGATTTCTCCGAAAGCCGCCGCTGGGTCAGGACCAACCGTTTCAGGTGGCGCTGCGACGCCCGCGCCATCGCCGAGCGCTGGGTCAGTCCCCACGTTGAAACCGTTCAGGGCCGGGAGACTATCAAGCAGTGTTAGCTATTGTGCTTCAGGGCCGTCTTGATTCTTCACGGCTGAGCGAAAAATCCCTGTTAAGCCTGGGCGGAAAGCCCCTCATATTGCGCGTAATGGAAGCGCTGAACCGCATCCCCGCGGATCTAAGGGTACTCGCCTGTCCCGATGACTGCGGGACGGCCTTTTCCCCGCTGGCCGCGGAAGCGGGCTTTGAACTGCTGCGCGGTCCCGGGGACGACGTGCTTGCCCGCTATTGTCTTGCCGTCCGCCGCTTTAACATCAGCCGGGTGATCAGGGCCACCGGCGACAATCCTTTTGTGTTTAGCGACGCGGCGGCGGCGATCAACGCCGAGGCCCTGGCCCTGGGCGCGGACTACGCGGGCTACAGCGGCCTTCCCTACGGCGCGGGTGTTGAATCGGTTAATGCCGCCGCCCTGCTCCGCGCCGAAACCGAAGCCGCCGCCGCTGATGAACGGGAGCACGTCTGCCCCTATTTATACGGGCATCCTGCATTGTTCCTCCTCCACCGTCCGCTGGCCCCGCTCCGCTGGCAGGACCGCCAACAAGCGGCGGTAAAGCTCTCCGTGGACACCCGCGAGGACTACGAGCGGGCCCAAAAACTGTATGCCGCTCTCGACCAGTTCGGAAACAACGAAGAACGTTACAGAGGAACAGGCATACTCAAAGTGTACGGGGAAGTTTTTCCCGAAGATGGAACTGTCCCATGAGCCGGGGGCCGGTGCTGGCGGTTCCCGCCCTTGGGCCGGGCCGGGGCGGCGGTCACCTGATCCGCTGCCTGGCGCTGGTTCGGGAATTACGCGCCCTGGGCAGGGAAGCGCGGCTCTTTCTCGGCGGGGAAAGCGGCGATTTAAGCGGGATTTTCAACAGCTCGCGCTTCGACTCTTCCTGGCTCATAGCCGAAGCGGAAGTACCGCTTACAGCCTGGGATTTTATCGTTCTTGACCGCTTTCAGACCCCTCCTGAAGAATTTTCCTGCTGGGCCGGCCTTGCGCCGCTTGCCGGTATAGACGAAGGCGGCCCCTGTCGGGATCGCTTTGATTTTCTCGTTGATATTCTGCCCGGCCTTCCCAATAGATCAAAACCCAACATCGCCGATCCTTCCCTGCTGCCTTTACCTTCGGAAAAACCCCCCAGACGACTCTCCGGCAGTTTGTTGCGCTTCGCGCATGATAATTCCCAAAAACCGCTTTCAGGCGATTTTCCTGAAAGACTGCAAAAAAAACCACAGGCACAACAGGCTGCCGGCGAGGGCGTCCTCAAAGTCCTCATCAGTTTTGGCCACGAGGACGCCGCGGGCCTTGGGCTTGCCGCCGCGAAGGCGCTGACTGCGAAAAACAACGATGGTATGGCGGACATTACCCTGCTCAGCGGCGGACTGCGGCGGAATCCCCTCTCAGGCGATTCCGCGCAGCCGGGGATTCATGCGCTTGAAACAATTCCCGATTTGGGCAGGCGTCTGGCGGACTACGATATGCTCATTACCCACTATGGCCTGACTGCTTTTGAAGCAATTTACGCGGGAACACCGGTTCTGCTTGTCTCACCCGGCGCTTATCATGAAAAACTCGCCAAAGCGGCGGGCTTCTTTTCCGCCGGAACCGGGACGCGGGGAGCGGCAAAAATACCCCGCCTGCTTTTCAAAAAAAACGCTCTTGACAGGGCCTTTCTCCAAAACCTCGAAAAACGCCGCGCCGTCCTCGCCGTCAGGCATACACTTGAGCGGAAACCGAAACAGAGCCTTGCCGGGCTGCTTGCAGGTTTTTCCCCAGCGGCAGGCAAAACATGCCCCGTCTGCGGAGAAGCGGCCCGCGGCGCGGTGTTTGGGCGCGGAAGTGAACGCGGTTTCCGCCGCTGCAGGCGATGCGGCGTTATTTTTATGAACCGCCTTAATCCGCCGCCCATTGAGTACGGGCGGGAATATTTTTTTGAATTGTATCAAAAGCAATACGGAAAAACCTACATCGAGGATTTTCCCAATTTAACCGCGGCGGCAAAACGCCGCCTGTCCCGTATCAAGTTACTGCTTCCCGCCGGCGGCCAACGGCGTCTGCTCGACATCGGCTGCGCCTACGGCCCTTTTCTTGCCGCCGCGCGGGAAGAGGGTTTTTCCCCCATCGGCATTGATCCCGCCGAAGACGCCGTCCGTTATGTGACACAAACGCTGGGTATTCCCGCCGTTCAGGGCTTTTTCCCCGGCTGCCGCATCCCCGGCTTCAACGGAGCCGCCGGAGACGCGCGCTTCGACGCGGTAACGCTCTGGTACGTTATTGAACATTTCCAAAACTGCGTTCCGGTATTGGCCGCAATCCGGCGTATTCTCAAACCGGGCGGGGTGTTGTCATTCTCAAGCCCCTCGTTTACGGGAATCTCCGGCCGCCTTTCGCTTAAACGTTTTCTCGCCCAAAGCCCGGCGGATCACTGGACAATCTGGTCGCCCGCCATGTGCAGGAAAGCGCTTGCCCGGGCCGGCTTCAAAGTAATGAAAATAGTAATAAGCGGCCATCACCCCGAGCGCTTCCCGGGCCCGGGCAAATTTGCGCATAATAAAAAAAATCCTCTCTACGCCGTGCTGTTGGCCGCAAGTAAAATCTTCGCCCTGGGGGATACCTTCGAGGTCTACGCCCTTGCCACAGGAATCAAGAAGAATTTAAGCGCCAAGGATACAAAGAGGAAGTAAGGAAGTAATATGAAAGAACGTTTAATCATTTTAGGCGCCGGTGTCATGCAGGGGCCGGTAATCAAAATCGCCAAAGAGCTTGGGTTTTTTACGGTAGTTCTGGACGGCAGTTCAAACGCTCCCTGCGTATCGCAGGCGGACCGCTTTGAACAGATCGACCTCAAAGACAAGGAAGAAATTGAAAACTTTGCCCGCTCATTGCGGAATTCGGACGGCCTTGGGGGAATTATGACCGCGGGAACCGATTTTTCCGCTTCCGTGGCCTGGGCCGCCGAAAGACTCGACCTGCCGGGCATTCCCTACGAGGCGGCCCTCAACGCTTCGGACAAGTCCCGGATGCGGACCTGCTTCAAAAAGGCGGCCCTGCCTTCGCCGGAATTCATCACTATTACCGCCGGCGACGATCTTGAAACGCTGCCCCTGCCCGGCGGCCAAAACCGCGAAACGCCGCTGGTGATAAAGCCGGTGGATAACATGGGCGGCCGGGGCTGTAGACGGGCGGACAGCCGGGCCGAACTGCGGGAAGCCGTCACGGACGCGCTGCGTTTTTCCCGCTCGGGCCGGGCCATCGTGGAAGCCTTCATGGAAGGCCCCGAATTTTCGGTTGACGCCATTGTATACCACGGCGAAATCATTATATGCGGACTGGCCGACCGGCACATTTTTTTCCCGCCTTACTTTATCGAGATGGGTCACACCATGCCCACCGTCATAGCGCCCGAAAAACAGGAAGCGTTACTCGAAACCTTTAAGGCGGGAATCCGCGCGCTGGGCCTCGCGGACAAAGAAAGCGTCGGGGCCGCCAAAGGCGACATCAAGCTCAGTCCCCGCGGCCCCATGATAGGGGAAATAGCGGCCCGCCTCTCAGGGGGCTACATGTCCGGCTGGACTTACCCGTATTCGTCCGGCGTTGAACCCATCAGAGCCGCGATTCTTATCGCCGCGGGACACAGGCCCGGAAGCCTCGTTCCGCTCAAAACATGGACCAGCGCCGAGCGGGCCTTTGTCTCCATCCCCGGCACGGTAAAAGCCATCAGCGGAATAGACGCGGCCCGAAACCAGCCCGGCGTGAAAGACCTTTTCCTCCGCATCTCCGAAGGAAGCAAGGTCAGTTTCCCGGAGAACAACGTCACCAAATGCGGCAACATCATCAGCGCCGCGCCT
Source organism: Treponema sp. (assembly GCA_031270205.1). Lineage (GTDB taxonomy): Bacteria > Spirochaetota > Spirochaetia > Treponematales > Breznakiellaceae > WQXQ01. Next base: position 6,584 of record JAISYA010000119.1, on the reverse strand, counting down.
GACCGCCCTGCCGCCGCGCAATCCGCCGAAACCGCCGCCCGCTCCATTCTGATCCGCCTTGATCCCGGTGACCCGGAAACCGCCGCCTTTCTCTCCGCCTCTGGAACCGGCACGGACGCCGCCGGCCCCGCTTTCCCCCCCGACGCCTTTCAGCCCGGCCCTGAACTCCGGGCGGCCCTTTCCCGCCTTCCCGAATTCCCGCCGTCAGACGTTCACGATCCGTCAATATGCCTTATCCCCTTCCCCGAATTTACCGCCTCAAAACTCACCGACTACGCCGGCCGCACGGTGAAAGAAAGCCTCCTGGCGGTGCGGACCCTTACCGGACTTTCCCTGCCGGAAGACGGCAAAGTTTCCGATAATAATAGTACTCTCCTGGGGCGCTCCTTTTGGGCCGCGCTCATCCGCGGCGGATACCAGGGAGCGGTGTATTACATCGACAAACAAATCCTTTGCGGGAGTTCCGGCAACCAAGGATAAAAGAAAGGGATGCTGAAAAACACGGCGCGCCTGCGTTTACTCATTGTGCTGCTTTTCCTCTCTTCCCCCGGCTTCGCCCAAACGCCGGGCGCGGCGATAAGCGCGGCCGCTTCAAGCTCCGCGCCCGGGCGAAACGCGGCCGCCCATCAAACCCTTACCCTGGACGAGACTTTCGCCGCCCTGAAGTCCGCCGGAAAGGCAGGAGAGGCGCCGCCTGAACTGCGCTGGGACCCGTTTTTTCAAAGCGGTGTTTTTTCCTTCGGCGGCCACAACGGGACCTTTAGCTCGGCGGCAAGCGCCGGAAAAACCGGCTTTTTAATGCTTGACGGCAGGGAGGTCTTCACCGTACCCCTGCCCTATCAGGACAAGGATGAGCTTGTCTTTCCCCAGGCGTTTGTGATCACCCTGAAAGACGCCTTTGCCCGCTATTTTGCGGAAGATTCGGACCGTTTCCGTATCGCGGCGATTATCATTGATCCCGGACACGGCGGCAAAGATCCCGGCGCCATAGGCAGCCCGGTAGTCAACGGAAAGCCCCTGCGTGTGGTGGAAAAAGATATCGTCCTCAACGTATCAAAACAACTGAAAAACCTGCTGGTCCGCGCCTATCCCGACAAGCAGATACTGATGACCAGGGACAGCGATGTTTTTTACACACTGGAAGAACGGACTTCCATGGCCAATTCCGTGCCGCTCAAGGAAAACGAGGCGATCATCTACATTTCAATCCACGCCAACTACGTCTTTAACCCCCGCACGCGGGGCTACGAAGTCTGGTATCTCAGCCCCGACTACCGCCGGACCGTGCTGGACCGTTCCAAATACCCCGATTCCGCCGGGGTAGCCCCGATTCTGAACGCCATGCTGGAGGAGGAATTCACCACCGAAAGCATCATTATAGCTCAATCCATACTGAAAGCCTTTGAGCAAACCCTGGGAGCTTCGATCCCTTCCAGGGGCCTGAAGGCGGAGGAATGGTTTGTCGTACGGAACAGCCGGATGCCGGCGGTACTTGTTGAGCTGGGCTTTGTGTCCAATCCGGCGGACGCCCAGCTTATGACCAGTGAAGGAGGCTTGCAAAAACTTACCGAAGCGTTGTATAAAGGAATCACCGACTTTGTGGGCGTCTTTGAGCGTTCCGGCGGATTTATCGCCGTACACTGACGGAGGCGGATGGGCCTGTTGCCGGGGACACACTGAAAAAACTGGAGGAGGACCTTCCCCGGCTTTAGCCGTCTCCCCCCGACAGGCATCGGAACACCGATCGGCATTAGGGCGGCAGCCTTAGCAAAGCAATTTTGGGAGGGTATAGCGCGAAGCGCGGCAAACTGCTATGAAGAAGCTTAAAGCCCTCCTGGGATTTTTGGCGGTAAAGCGAAAACGCCGCCTGTTTTTGCTGGCGGTTTTGGGAATTGCCGCGTTTGTCGATTTTTTCAATTTGGGGCTTGTAAGAAGGACCTTCGTGTTTTATGCTATTGATAGCGGCGGAGTGACCGTTGAGGATCGGATGTTGAAACGGTCGCCGTCCCGGGAGATTGACATAACGCGGTATGTGGAAGAGGCGCTCTGGGGGCCGGTATCGCCGGACTCCCTTCCCCTGTTCCCCAGGGAAACCATGCTGCGGTCCCTGTTGTACCGTGACGGAGTGGTGTACACAGATCTGTCGGAAGACTCCGCCCTGCCGCCCGTTGAAGGAGGGGAGGTTTTGACCAACTTCCGTACCTTGTATGAAGGCATACGGAGGAATTTTTCCTTTGTAAAGGATGTGCGGTTTTTTATAGCCGGAAGGGCCGCGTATAGTGAAGAATTCCGGCAAATGGGGAACACCGGGGCGTCCATATAGGGAATCGGAAGCGCCCGCGTGTTTTTTTAGGAAAAAAACGAAAAATCGGCGTTTTGTCGTTGACAAACAACCCTGATTTCGTTAAAATCGTGGTAACACATTTATTTTGTTATGAATTGAAAGGAGCTGTACATGAAACGGATGCTTATTCTTGTCGCCATCGCGTTGCTGTTGGCGGGGTCGCTTTTCGCTGATGAAGCCACACTTATTGACTTTTCTTTGCTGAAAGCCGATATCATGCCCGACGCAAATAACCCCGAAGTCCTCACTAACAATCGTCAGACCATGATGGATTATGCCCAGGTGGCCGGCGGTAGTTTCACCCCGGAACAGAGAAATGTGATGAAGACATCTCTCGCCATTAACAACTGGGAAGTGCTGCTTTCCTCGTCTTCCCGGAATGTGGAAAACATGGTTAACAGCCTTGTCAGGGAAGCGCCCTCCAAGCAGTACGGTACGGTACTGGGCGTGCGCATACACTTCCCCGTGGAGCCGTTTAATTCCTGGGCGTTGATTAAACCGCCGTTCGAGATTCCCGCTTATGAGCCGCAGGCAAACGTGCAGGATGACGGAACCATTGAAGAGGGTGAGGGAGACGGTATCACCGGTCCCAGCCGCTTCGAGAACAGCTACGGCGTGTTAAAAAATGTGGGGACCATTAAATCGCTCGAAGTTGACGCTTACGGCCTCAACTTTCCCCACAGTCTTTCGACCCTCATTATCGACAATACCGGCGCCCAGAAAGCCTTGTTCATGGGTTACCTGAACTATGACGGATGGGGAAAGCTTACCTGGAACAACCCCGCCTACATTCAGGAAGTACGAAACCGCGACCTGCGCCTGTATCCCCTGTATCCGGATTCCACCCCCTTCATTAAATTCGCCGGCTTCCTCGTCCAGCGGGACGCGGCAAGGCCGGGCGGTGACTTTATCGGGTATTTCAAGGACATAAAGGTTGTCTACGATAAGGCGGTGCTTGACACCGAGCGGGATATTGAAGACGAATCCCTCTGGCACATCATTTATGACCGTGAAAACGCCCGGAAAGTCTGGGAAATGGAACGTTTTGGGCACGAGCAGGTGCTCCGCTATCTGGACGCCGAAAAGCAGGCCCCGGAGCTTAATTTCGATGATCCCCGGCGCCAGGACCAGCAAGAAACGCAGCAGCAACAGTAAGGCAAGAACCGGATAGCCGGAACTTTCCACAGGCGGGCCGTCTGAAAGTCAAGAGATTTTCAGACGGCTCTTTTATTCGAAAGTCTGGTTTAATACCCTAAGGCAGCCGCGCCTGCCAGGCTTGCCTCGGCTCAAATATCGTAACGCTTACAGTGATTTGGTATTAAATCAAACGGTATTATAAACTTTCTATCGAGCGAGCCTCCGATAGGACTAACGCTACGTTTATACCGCAGGGTTTGCCCCGCGGAGGCTTATGAGAGGCTGTTCCAAAACTGAAGTTTTGGAACAGCCTCATTATATACATAATATGAACAACGGCATTTTTAATCAGGACAGTCTCCTGCGGTACTATGAAACACACGCGGACACCTGGCGTTTGATAGCCGCGGAACTGGAAAGCGCTATTGAGCAGGCGGTTTCCGTTCTTCCGTCCCGTCCAATCGTCAGGGGGCGAATAAAGAGTTTCAAAAGTTATTATGAAAAATACCTGCGGATCCTCAAGGCCGGAGTTGATTCCGCCGCCGCTCCTCCCCGTATAACCGATCTTATGGGCATACGGATTGTCTGCCCTTTTATCGAAGATCTTTCCATAGTTGAAAATCTGCTGAGGAAACAATTTGAATTTGTTGAGGTAGAACGAAAAGGCGGCTACACTTTTAGGGAATTCGGCTATGAATCGACGCACCTCTTAATAAAAATACCCGGCGTGATGATCGAAAAGCGGGGCGAAACGGACTGCGAGGTAGCGGAAGTTCAGATCCGCACGATTTTACAGGACGCGTGGGCCGAAGTGGAGCACGAACTGGTCTACAAGGCCGAATTCACCCCTTTTGATACTCCCATGAAGCGCAAACTGGCGGCGGTTAACGCAAGCCTCTCCCTGGCGGATATTATTTTTCAGGAGATACGGACATACCAGCGCCAGCTCAATGGCGAATTGGGAAAACGGCGCGAAAGTTTCTACCAAAAAATCGAAGAATCTACCGACGACCTGCTTTTCGCGGAAGAACATGCCGCGAATACGGAAATACCGGAAGCGTGGGCTTCCAAACCCTTTTCGCCGGAGAACGTTTCCATTGATGATCTGTTACTCAGCGCGCTTTACGCCCACAACGAAAACCGTTTTGACGAGGCCATTGCCCTGTACAGCCGCATCCTGGAACTCAAGCCCGACAACGCCATCAGTTCCCTAATCTACAAGCACCGGGGCATGGCCAATTTTGCCCGCTCACACTATGACGACGCCATCGGCGATTTCAGCCACACCCTGGAACTGGATGCCAAATCCTACAAGGCCGCCTATTACCGCGGGGTGGTACACTCGGTTTTGAAACAATACCCGGAGGCCATTGACGACTTTACCCGGTCCCTCGCCATAAACCCCTACCAGTCCTTCTGCCTGTTCAGGCGCGGCCAGTCCTATTACCACATCGGCGACTATCCCCGGGCCCTGGCCGACTGCGAAGCATCCCTGGCCATAGAATCGAAAAATGAAACGGTCCTGAAATTCAGGGAAATGCTCCGGTTGAAATTGAAGATGTGATTTTTATACAGAGGCTTTCCCAAAACTTCAATTTTGGCGGTTTCCCACCGGCTTAAAGCAAACGTTGTTGCCCTGGTCCCCAATAGCGGCAGGTCGACAAAGATTTCGATTTTCGGTAGAATACCGTATATATTACCCGGAGGTATTTTGAAATGCAAAAGGTATACGATTTTTTGAAGAAATGTCAAACATATTATTTGGCTACAACGGAAGACGATCAGCCCAGAGTCCGCCCATTTGGCACAATAGATATTTTTGACGGAAAACTTTATATCCAAACCGGAAAGATCAAAAGTGTTTCAAAGCAAATGAGCGCAAATCCCAAAATAGAAATTTGCGCTTTTGACGGCGATAAATGGATACGTGTACAGGCCGTTGCCGTTGAAGATGAGAGGCGTGAAGCAAAACAACACATGCTTGACGCGTATCCGCAGTTAAAAAGCATGTATTCCGCAGATGATGATAATACGCAGGTATTATATCTCAAAAATGTCACTGCGACAATTTCTGATTTTACCAAAGAACCGGAAATTATCAAATTGTAACCGGTTTTAATCAGGGCAAAAGCCAGGCGCAAGGGCTTTATTCGCAAGTCTGGTTTAATACCCCGGAGATCTGCTCCGGTTCAAATGCCGCAACGCTTACAATGAGTTGGTATTAAACCAAAGAACCCGCTTGCGCGGGGGAGGGCATAAAAAACTTCCTATCGAACGAGCCTCCGTTCCGGTACAACCCAACGTTTATACCGCGGGGCTTGCCCCGCGGAGGCTCATAATCTTTTCAGTTGGAATTCTTCGCTTCTACCACCTCCAGTTGAAGTGCATCTGCGGCATCATCGGCCAGGCCGGCCCGCCGGGATAATCGGTCCGGGCGGGAGCGTCATGCCTGGGCCGGGCTAAATCGTAGTCCTTGCCGCCTATGGTCAGCTTGCCTACCCGAAGCACTTTGATTTTGGCGTCCTGGCCGGCGCTTATCGCGTCACCCTCAAGTTTTACCTGCGCCCCGTCCTTGAGGCTGTCGATAAAGCCCGCGTAACGCAGAAGCCCCGGAACCAGATAGGTAATATCCCCGCTTTTAACCGCCAAAGATCCCTGGACAATGGTAAGATTTCCCGTAACTGTCGCCTGTTCAGTGGGAAGCTGCCGAGGCCCGGGCTCTCCCCTCCCCCATCGCTCCCTTCCCTGAGCCGAAACCATAGCAACAATACCGAACGCCAGTAAAGCACACAAGATAAACCGTTTCACAGTGAAACCTCCGAATTCTCTCATTTCAAAAAGGCCAACGGCCTCAATAATATACTAGCAATTTCCGTGCCAAACAATATTAAAAAATTAGAATATATGAAAAGGTCCACGGGTTTCGCGGATTTCACAGAATAAAGACAAAATATCACCTGAAAAATCCGTGTTAATCCGGAGGTTTTTCCAAAACTTCAGTTTTGGAAAAGCAGGCTTGCAATTCGCGGTTTCGCAAGGCTGAAAGCCGGTGAAACCGCAAGAGCCTTTAGCTCACGCCTGTCCCCCCGGCTATGCCGGGAAC
>JAISYA010000124.1 GCA_031270205.1 Treponema sp. | reverse complement strand
GGCATTATCGGCGTCGGCTTTATCGGCGCGGTGCATATCGAACAGCTCCGCCGCCTGGGTAATGTGGAGGTGGCGGCCCTGACGGAGGCGCTGGACAGCAAAGGCAAGGCCGAGGCCCTCTCGGTGCCTGCCGGCTATGCGGACTACAAAGAGATGATCGATCGGGAAAACCTTGACAGCATCCATATCTGTACTCCCAACAGTACCCATTTTGAGATTGCCATGTACGCCCTTGAAAAGGGGCTTAACGTGATATGCGAAAAGCCCATGACCTGTACGGTGGCGGAGGCGGAGCGGCTTGCCGTAAAGGCGAAGGAAAAGGGCACGGTCAACGCCATCAATTTTAACTGCCGTTTCTACCCCCTGGTGTACCAGATGCGGGAGATGGTCCGCGCCGGGGAATTGGGTAATATTTACACGATCCACGGGAGTTATCTGCAAGACTGGCTCTACCTGGACACGGATTACAGTTGGCGGCTTGAGCCGGAGTTGAGCGGCGTCTCCCGGGCCTTTTCCGACATCGGTTCCCATTGGCTTGATCTGGTTGAATTTGTGACGGGCCTCAAGGCGGTGGAGGTGTTGGCGGATTTCGCCATCTTCCACAAGACGCGGAGAAAACCCCTCAAGCCGGTGGACACCTATTCCGGCATGGCCCTGCGTCCCGAAGATTACATGGACGTGCCCATAAATACGGAAGATTACGCCACCGTACTGTTCCATTTTGAAAACGGCGCCCACGGCTGCTGTAACATCAGCCAGGTCTTTGCGGGACGCAAGAACCAGATGGTGGCGGCCATCGGCGGCAGCAAATGCGCGGTCCACTGGGATTCGGAAAATTCAAACGCCCTCTGGGTGGGCCGGCGGGAAACCATGAACGGAGAACTCGTCAAGGACCCATCTATTCTCAAAGCGGAGACAGCGAAGGTCTCAAGCTACCCCGGCGGCCATGTGGAAGGTTTCCCCGATACCTTCAAACAGAACTTCAAAAAAATCTACGCCGCTATTGCGGAGGGCAAGCCGGTAAAGGGCGAATATGCCGATTTTGACGACGGATTGCGCGAGATGATTTTCTGCGAGAAGGTGGTGCAGAGCGCGAAAGAAAACCGCTGGGTGAAGGTATAATGTTCAAGATTGGAACGCTGGCCGATTGGTTTGGCAGGGGGATTATCGAAGGGATACGGGAATCGCGGCGCTGCGGGGCAGACGGGGTGCAGCTTTACGCCTGGAACGAATTCGATCCGCGCACGGTAAAGCCTGAAACGGTGCGGGCGGTGAAGGACGCGGCGGGAGAATCGGCGCAGGAGATTGTCGCCCTCTGCGGGGAACTTGGGGGCCACGGCTTTGAGATCGCCGCCGACAATCCCCGGAAGATCGATTACCTCAAGCGGGTGGCGGACCTTGCGCGGGAACTTGATTGCCGGATCATCACCACCCATATCGGCATTGTTCCCGCCGACGCCGCGGGCGAAAAATACGCGGTGATGAAGGCGGCCTGCACGGAAGCCGGCGTGTACGCGGCTTCCCTCGGCGTCTCTGTGGCCATAGAAACCGGTCCCGAACCCGTGGCCCGCTTGAAAGCGTTTGTGAATTCCTGCAACGCGGAAATCGCCTCTAACGCAGGCGCTGCTTGCGGCAAGACGGACGGCGTTGCCATCAACTACGATCCGGCAAACATGGTAATGGTCACGAATGATGATGAGGTTGAGGGGGTGCGTATCGCGGGTTCTTCCATCGTCCACACCCACGCAAAGGATGGCCGGATGAACCACTACGCCGGTCCCGACAAGGTGTACGCCCTTTTTGCCCAGGGAGGGATTGAGGCCATCAGCCAGGTTTCCGCCTGGTTCACTGAAACGCCGCTGGGCCAGGGCAAGGTCCGCTGGCTGCCCTACCTCGCGGCACTCAAGGAAACCGGCTACAATGGCTACCTTACGATAGAGCGCGAAGTAAAAGAAAACGCCGCGCGGGATATTCTCGCCGCGGTGCAATTCCTGAAGGAGATCATTCCACAGATATAATTGGAGGTATGTATGAAGTTAGGGCTTGTAACGGCGATACTGCCGGATTTGAGCTTTGAGGAAGTGGTGGACTACTCGTCCCAGGTGGGCTTTGAGTGTCTTGAGGTTTGCTGCTGGCCCAGGGGAAAGGCCGTGCGCCGTTACGCGGGGATCACGCACATCGACCTTGAGGGGCTTACAACCGGGAAGATGGCCTACTACAAAGACTACGCGGAAAAACGCGGAGTCTCGATTAGCTCGCTGGGCTATTATCCCAACCCGCTGGACGGCGACAGGGACGCATCTGAGGCGGCGGTAAACCATATCAAAAACCTGATAGAAGTTTCCGCTCAAATGGGTATAGGCATGGTTACGACTTTTATCGGCAGGGATAAAACCAAAACCGTGGAAGAAAACCTTGAGCTGTTCAAAAAAACATGGACGCCCATCATCAAACTTGCCGATGAAAAGAGCGTAAAGATCGGCATCGAAAACTGTCCCATGTTGTACACCGCCAACGAATGGCCCGGTGGAAACAACATGGCGTCCACCCCGGACATCTGGCGCAGGATGTTTGAGATTATCCCCAGCGCCAACTTCGGCCTTAACTACGACCCTTCCCACTTCTACCTGCAGGGCGCAAGTTATACCAAGCCGCTCTACGAATTCAAAGACCGTATCTTCCACGTCCACTTTAAGGACATTAAGATTTACCAGGAAAAGCTCGACGAATACGGCTATTTTTCCTATCCGGCCCTCTGGCATTCGCCCAAACTGCCCGGTCTTGGAGGAGTGGATTTCGGTGTTTTTTGCTCGGCCCTCTACGACATTCGTTACAACGGTCCCGCCTGCATAGAGGTTGAGGACAAGGCTTTTGAGGGTAACATCGAACTGGTCAAACAGGGTATCGAACAGAGCTACCGGTATATGCGGCTGTTTGTGTAGGAAGTGTTTTAGTGTTAAAAATCGGACTTGTCGGGATTGGCGGGATGGGGCAGGTACACCTGTCAAATTACGGGCATCTTGCGGACTGCGAAGTGACGGCGGCCTGCGACGCTTCGGAGGCGGGGCGGGAGCGGGCAAAAGCCGCGGGGATTCTCTGTTATGGGGATACGGCGGCCATGCTTGACGCCGGGGGAATCGACGTGGTGGATGTCTGCGTTCCCACGTTTCTCCACAGGGACTCTGTGAGGATGGCGCTCGAAAGAGGGCTTCCGGTGATCTGTGAGAAGCCCCTGGCCCTGAAAAGCGCCCATGCGCGGGAAATGTACGCGCTGGCGGAGAAGAAGGGGGTTCCCCTCTTTGTGGGCCAGGTGTTGCAGTTCTACCCGGCGTCCAGGGCGCTTCACGCCATGGTAGAAGACGGGCGCTACGGAAAACCGCTTGACGCGGTCTTTCTGCGCCTTTCCGCCTGTCCCAAATGGGCCGCCGGGGGCTGGCTTTTTGACCGGGAAAAAAGCGGTCTTATCCCCTTCGATCTTCACATCCACGACCTTGACCTTATTATCAGCCTGTTTGGACGGCCCGAATCCCGCTCGATTGTTTGCGGGGGCCGTCCGGGGCTTGACTATAAGGAACATTACCGCTTTGAGTATACCTTTAGGGATAGCGATAACAGGCCCTTCCACGTCTCTGCCGAGGCCGCCTGGTACAATGCGGATATTCCCTTTACCGCAGCCTGGCGGGTGTACTTTGAAAAGGCCCTGGTGATGTACGACGGCGCAAAACTCACCGCCTATAAGGATGAAGGCCCCCCGGAAGAATACGACATTGAGGAAAAGGTCAAAATTCCCACGGGCATTAACCTGCCCCCCACAGGCGTCTTTTTTGAGGAACTGGGCTTCTTCCTTGACCGCATACGCACCGGGGACAAAACGTCGTACCGCAAAGGCGAAATAATCGCCCTTATCGAAATTCTGGAAAGTATTGACAAGTGTTAGCAGTATCGGGCATCAGCAAAAACTACGGCGGACGAAGGGCGCTTGAAGGCGTGAGCTTTACTCTTAACCAGGGGGAAGTCACGGGGCTTTTGGGCCTTAACGGAGCCGGAAAATCCACCGCCATGAACATCATCACCGGCTGCCTTGCGGCCACTTCGGGGAAGGTCCTGGTCAACGGTATCAGTATTGAGGATGAGAGCGAAAAGGCAAAGGCGTATATCGGGTATCTGCCGGAAATTCCGCCCCTGTACACGGACATGAAGGTTCGGGAATACCTTGATTTTGTCTGCGACCTCAAGCGGGTGAAAGAAAACAGGAAGGGACGGCTCGGGGATATCTGCGCTAAAACCGGCGTCGGGGATGTCTACGGGCGTCTCATCGGGAACCTGTCCAGGGGCTACAGACAGCGGGTGGGGCTGGCCGCCGCGCTCGTGGGAGACCCGGTAATCCTGGTGCTGGACGAACCGACGGCGGGCCTCGATCCGGCTCAGATAATCGACATACGGAATCTGATCCTTGACCTGGGAAAGACCCGTACGGTGCTGCTCTCGTCCCACATCCTTTCCGAAGTGCAGGCGGTCTGCGGCCGGGTGATCGTGCTGCACCAGGGCCGTGTTGCCGCCAATATGCGGATGGACGGGGACGGCGAGGCTTCCGATAGCGCGTTACTCGAAAAAACATTCATCGATCTGGTGAAGGAGCGTTAAGGTGACGGCGGTGCTGAAACGGGAATTCAGGGCGTATTTCTATACCCCCCTGGCATCCGTGTTTATCGGGGCCTATTGGCTTTTTACCGGTTTCTTTTTTTTCAACTACAACCTCTATGGCAATTCAAATGACCTCCGGCTCCTCTTTGGCGTGCTTTTTACCGTGACCCTGTTTCTCGTGCCTATCCTGACCATGCGCCTTATGAGCGAAGACCGCAAGATGAAGACCGATATGATCTTTCTCATGTCGCCGTTAAGCAGCGCCTCGGTCGTCGTGGGGAAATACCTCGCGGCCCTTTGCGTGTACCTCCTGGCCATGAGCGGGGCGCTGCTTGTGTCGCTTGTGGTGGAGGCGCTTGCCGGGGCGGAGTGGCCCGTCATTACCGGCCACTTTACGGGGCTGTTCCTGCTGGGCGGCGCGCTCATCGCCATCGGCCTTTTTATTTCATCGCTCACAGAAAACCAGATCATCGCGGCTATAGGCGGCTACTGCGTGGGCTTTTTGATGATGCTGCTGGACAGTGTGGCGATGATCCTGCCGGACAATTTTCTTGCGGAAATTCTAAAATCAATGTCGTTCAGAACCCGCTATGAGTACTTCACCCTGGGCATCCTGGGCATTGACAATATCATCTACTTTATCAGTATTTCTGCGTTTTTTGTGTTTCTTACCGTGACGCAATTTGAAAAGAGGCGGTGGTCTTAATATGATACGCTTTACCCTTGCCGGTAAAACAGGCAAACGGAGCGCCGTTGCAGCCTCGGTCGTCCTCGCCGCGGCGCTGGTGTTTGTCCTAAACGCGGTGTTTTTGCTGTTGGCGCAACGCTTCCCCGCGCTCAGTATCGATCTAACCCGGGGGAAACTCTTCAAACTTTCGGAACGGACAATTGAGTACATAAAGAGTCTGGATAAAGACGTGGTGATCAACGTGCTTGCGCGGGAAGAAACCTTTGCCGGTACTTCCCCCTACAACGCGCAGGCCAACGAGGTATTCAAACAGTTTGAAAAAAACGGCCCCCGCGTCTCCCTCGTCTACGTTGATTATATGAGGAATCCCGGATTTGCTGCCGCCTATCCCGGCCTTGTAATGAAGCACGGGGATTTGCTCGTGAGCGCCGGGGAAAACGCGGGCGCGGACGGGAGGAAGCGCTCCCTCATAAAAACCGAGGAACTCTTTAACTACGCGCGGGGACAGCGGGGGGAACTTTCCATCGTATCGTCCAGGGCGGAGGAAGCGCTTTACACCGCCATATTGAATGTGTCGAGCGACAAGCCGGTACGGGCGGCCTTTATTACCGGCCACGCCGAATATACGATGGATGCCTTTACCGCCGTCCTCACCAAGAACAACTACGAGACTGTCTCCTGGAACCTGATGCGGGGCAGGGCGCCGGATACGGACATTGCCTTTATCATCGCGCCAAAAGAGGATTTTACCGCCGAAGAATTGGGCTTCCTTGATGAATTTCTTTTCAATGGCGGAACTTACGGCAGGACACTTTTTTACTGCGCCGATCCCGCCCAGTCTCCGCTTGAGCGGCTTGCGGTCTTTCTCCGCGAATGGGGCGTCTCGGTGGAAGACGGCGCGGTTTTTGAAACCGATGAAACGCGGGTCTACAACTACCAGCCGTTTTACGCTGTGGCCGATTACGCTGAAGAAGAAGAATTCGCCCCCGCCCTGACGGATATCTCCAAGCCGTTTTTGGCCCCGGTGAGCCGCCCCCTGCGCCTGCTCTTTGAGTACCGGAATAACTACTCGGCAAGGCCGCTTCTGGAGTTCGGCGCATCCGCGGGGGTGCGGCCTTCCAACGCTCCCGAAACATTCACCGCCGATGACGCTGTGCGGCGCGGCCCCTTCCCGGCCCTGGCCCTGTGCCGCTACTCGGTGATCGATCAGGCAACGGGCAGGGCCGAAAAAGTTTCCAACGTGCTGGTGTCCGGTTCCACGGCCATGCTCGACGCCCTGGCGGTGGATAACCCCGCCTTTAGCAATACCGAATATCTGGTAAATGTACTCAACCGGCTTTCCGGCCGGGAAGACATCCCCCTGCGCCCCAAGAGTTTTACCGGTATGGGCCTCAACCTGCCCCGCCTGAGTGTCAATGTTCTGGGCATGGTGTTCATTTTCCTGCTTCCCGCTGTAATTCTTGCCGCGGGACTTGTGGTGTGGATTAAAAGAAGGCATGCGTAGCAAATACAGAACCCCGGGGGCTTTACCCCCGCCTTATCTTTCTCCGCTGGGGATAGGCCAGCCATTCATTTGCGGATTTGCTCCCCATCCCGGCGGCTTTGTGGACAGACACTAATTACCTGACAAATAATCAGCCGGAATCCCCGGCCTTTCCTTTTGGGGCCTTTCCATAATGCGGAGCCGTTCTTTGTTTCGCCACCTCACGGCGTACTGTTTCGGCGATATCCCCTCGAATTTTTTAAAGGTCCTGATAAAATGGGAATAATTGTTAAATCCGCATAATTCCGTGACCAATGTTACCGGCTGGTTTTGCTTCAGCAGCTCCGTCGCAAGGAGGATGCGTTTGGTGATGATGTACTTGTTCAGCGAGAATCCCGTTAAATCCCTGAACAGGGCCGACAGGTATGAGGTGCTGATATAGAACTGTTCGGAAATGGTTTCCAGGGACAATTCCCCGGCGAGGTTGTCGTTGATAAAGGAAAGTATGCGCTGAATTTTCTCATACTGGGAATCCGGGTGTAATTCAACCCGGGGCTTGATTGACGCTTCGCTAAAGAGGATGTTTATCTCCAAAAGCATTTCCGCAAGAACAATTTTTTTCTTAAGCTTGATAATTTCCGAATGGTCTTTATTGTATTTTTTCAGCGTGTCGTAGAATGAAATAATGGTATCCGACTGTTCCTCCGTAAGATGGCAGACAGGGATGACCGGCTTTCCGGGGGTACGCTGGAAACACTCAAGTAGATTATAGGTACTGCACAATTCCCCGACAAAACCGGGTTCAAACATCAGGACGTAGCGCTCAAATGTTAAATCGGGATCGGCTATTATGCCGTGAACATCCGTGGCGTTGAACAGCATAAGATCGTTTTTTTGGACCAGCGACATGATGTTATTGTTCAGCAAAAAAATATTGTCGCTTTTGCAGAGCAGAATCTCAAAAACGTCATGGGTATGGATTCTGTTGCTGCGATAGGTCTTGGAAATTCGGTGGGCGGAATGGCAATATATATCAAATTTTTGATGTTCAAAGGTGGTTTTCAGCCTGATATTCGGAAAATCAAACTCTTTCATATATATAATAACTCACCAAATTT
>JAISYA010000078.1 GCA_031270205.1 Treponema sp. | reverse complement strand
TCCAGTCTTTTCCGCGTATGGGGCAGCAGTTCCATCATTTGCTCGATATAGGGAAAAAAACGCATTTCATCCGGCGCTGCGATCAAATAGAAATCCAGCAGATGTGAAACGGCTGGTTCACCTTCTTCCAGTATTTCCTTGCGGCCGCTGCGTATCAGACGGATCATGCTTTTAAGATGATCTTCGGTGGAGGCTGCGGCCGGCCCAAGGCAAAAGGCCTGGCCATACAGGTAGAGTGTCTCGCTGTCTTGCTTCTTCACCGCTTCTATCGCCTCGGCGCAAATCTTCCTTGCCTCCTCCTCTTCCCCGGCTTTTATGCGATAGTCAATAATCGCGGACCAGGAGGAGGCGCTGCCGCGGTCAATTTCCAGCGTCCGTTTATACTGGGCAAACGCCTTCCGGTCCCAGCCGCGCTTTTCATAGGCCCAGGCAAGATCGTACGTGTATTCGGCATTGTCCGGGGCCAGTTCGCAGAGGGCCTCCATGGTTTTCATGGCTTCATTCTTTTTGCCTGCCCTTTCCAGCGTCATGGCATATTCTTTCATGATCATGGCCAGGGCGGGATGGCGCTTAAGCACGACGCGGTACAGTTTCATCGCCTGGGAATATTTGCCGTGAAGAATGGCGCTGCGGGCCTCATGCACCAGCGGGACAATATCCTCCGGCAGGAAGCCCTCTTTATCGTACGCGGCGCGACTTTGCTCGTTGGAAAGCGTTTCGTATGCGGCGCGCAGCCGCTTAAACTCTTCGGGAAAGCGCTCGGGCGGGTATTGCCGCACGAGCGTGAAATAGGCGCGCTTTATTTCCTGCGGGCCGGCTGTCGGTTCAATTCCCAGCAGGTCGTAATGGTTGCTTACCATATTTCCCAAAACTTTTTACGCGGCCGGAACGTTTCCGCAAAACCCACCGCCGCAAGACGGCTGCCCCGGTCCGCTGCCAGCGCCCGGGCGAAACGGTCCGCTGCCTCGCGGGGACGCTGTGCGAGGGCAAAAAGGCAGCCCTGTATGTTCAAAACCCGCGCGCTTTTCCCCGGAACGGCACAGGCGGCGCGGGCGGCCTCGCGCCACTTTTTCCGGCGGGCAAGGGCGCGTACCTGATCCAGGCCGTCATCTTCGCCGCCGTTTTCCGGCGCGGGGGAAAGCGGCCGGCCCAGTTCGCGCAGGCACAGTTCCAGCAGAAAGGCCGCGTCCGTGTGCTGCCCATCGAGGACGCAGGCGTATTGCGCGTAGCGCGCCGCGCCGCTTATATCCCGTTCCCGCGCCGAACGGAGCGCCAGCCGGTAGTAACGCGCCGCAAGACAGGCGTTCATTTCATTAATTCCAGCAATTCAAGCAGATCGTCGCGGAGGCTTGCGGCCTGCCCTCCCTTCTCCAATAACAGGGCTTCCTTAATTCTCCTCACTACAATTTGCAGGTCGCCGTTTTCGTCATACCCTTCGGCGATCTTTTTTTCCGCTTTGCGGATCACCGGACGGTACTGCCGCGCCCCGGGCGCCGACTCCCATTTTGCCAGATCGAGAGCCGGCTTGGATTTTACGCCGGTGGTATTGATCTCGGCGGAAATGTTTTTGCCTGTGGAAACGACGCTGGCCTTTACCTGCAAAATGCCGTTTATGTCATAGGCAAAGACCACCTCTATCGGCTCTTTGCCCCGCCTGGCGGGAGGAATACCGGTAAGCTGTACCTCGCCGAGTTTTTCGTTGTCTTCAACATCGGAGGAATCTCCCTGATAGGCCTCAATCATCACGCTTGTCTGGAAATCCCTGAAGGGATGATAGAGTTTTGATTTTTCAGTGGGGATAGTGGTATTCCGGGGGATGATAGGGTCGAATATCAGCCGGTCGTCAAACAGGCCCTCGTGCATGGAGGCGATTCCCAAAGTGTAGGGACAGACATCCGTCAGCACCAGGCCTCCCTCCGCAATGCTGCCTTCAAGCAGGCCCGCCTGAATTGCCGCGCCCCGGGCGACGGTCAAATCCGGGTCTACCAGCGACTGGGGAGAAGCGGACATGCTTTCCTCTACGAGCCTTCGCACGCAGGGAATCCGGGTAGAACCGCCCACCAAGAGGATAACGCCCATATCCGCCGGGGAAAGTCCCGCATCGGAAAGGGCCGTCAGCATCGGCTCCCGCGTGGCTGCAACCTTTTCCCGTATCCATTCCTCGAATTCGGCGCGGCTTACGGTCTTTTCAACCGAGATCGGCTTCCCGTTTTTCGCGGTTAACAGAAAAGGCAAAGACACCTGATACGCTTCCTGCGCGCTAAGGGCGATTTTACAGTCCTCCGCCGCTTTTTTCAGGCGCATACGGGCGCGTTCATCTCCCCCGCTGTCCGCCAGCGCCGCCATGATAATTTCGTCAAAATCCTTGCCGCCCAGATGGTTGTTGCCCCGGCTGGCCTTTACGTCAATCACGCCCTCAAACAGCTCAAGAACCGTTACATCCAGAGTGCCGCCCCCCAAATCGTAGACCAGCACGTTCCGGCATTCCTTGAGATTTGCAAGCCCGTAATCCAGCGCCGCCGCCGTAGGTTCATTGAGAATCCGTTCCACATTCAGACCGGCAAGCTCCCCGGCTTTTGCCGTGGCCCGGCGCTGCGCATCGGTAAAATACGCGGGCACCGTGATAACGGCCCTTCCAATCTTTTCGCCCAGCCAGGTTTCCGCGCAGCCGACCAGATACCTGAGCAGCATGCTTTGTATTTCTTCCGGGGAATACTGCTTCCCGTGGGCGCGGAGGATTTCGCCGCTTCCGGTCAGGCGCTTGACCTCCATAAACGTACAATCCGGACGGGTGAACAGGTATTCGGCGGCGCTTTCGCCTACGAGAATCCCGCCGTCTTCGGCTATGTGTACTACCGACGGCGTAATACATTTTCCCGCCGTGTTGGGTATCAGCTTCGGCGCGCCGTTCACTATACAGGCCACTTCCGAAGTAGACGTGCCCAGATCAATGCCTATAATTCTACCCATTTTCCCTCCCTTCAGGATATTCCGTCCCGGTACTGACCACAACCACGGCCCGGCGCAGCACATTCCCCAGATAGCGGTAGCCGCTCTGCAATACCCGCACCACATACTCGCGGGGCAGGAAAGAAGCGGCGGCGGACTCTACGGTATGGATCTCCGGGTCGAGGTACTGGCCTTCTTCCCCCAGGCGGGTAATACCGCAGCCTTCCAGTACGGCGGCCGCGTTTTTCCACAGCAGCCGCGCCTGCAGTTCCAGGTCTTCGCCGCCGCTTTGCCGCGCGTAGGCGTAAAAATGTTCCAGAATATCGCATAGCGCGACCACGGCGGCAACCAGGCGGCCCGCCCGCTTTCTTTCATCGTCAAGAGCTTCCCGCACAATTCCGCCGTCCGCCTCTTTAACGATATCGTATACTTCCTCGACCTGCAGGGACAATTCCGCGTTTTTTTTATACAGCTCGGTCAGCATAAGCTGTCCCGCCGCCGCAAGTTCCGCCAATTCACTGTGGGGCAGGGGCGCGCTTTCACGCGCAAGCAGCCGGTCAAGCTCCGTCTCAAAATCCAGCATAATCCCTCTGTCGAACGATACAACGGATTATGCGGGAAATACAAGTAGCGAGATTGCAAAACACCGGAA
>JAISYA010000013.1 GCA_031270205.1 Treponema sp. | reverse complement strand
CATTGAGGGCCTTAAAAAAAGCGTTCGGGATTATGCCGTCAGGATCATACGGCAGGAAGCTCCGGAACTTACGGACGAGCAGATTGAGGAGCTTACCCGGTCCTGGATTCCCGGCCCTTCCGCCGGGCCCGGTCACCCAGGCTCCGGGAGCCGGGAAACCCTCCCCCGGGATCTTCTGGCTTCCATGATCGACCAGTTCGTTTCCTTCTCCCTGGGCCGCATGGAAGAGGAGGAAGACCATGCCCTGAGGAAGGAAATGGGGCCCTGGCCCGACAAGTATTGGAAGTCCTTCCCCCAGGTGGTCCGCCTCCTCATCACCGATTTTCTCAAGGGCGAAATGGACGAGGGCGATTTTAACACCCGCATCGGCCTCGCACTGTCAGCACGTTAAGAACCATTGTCCACACCCCTTTCAGCCAACAGAAAACACGGAGTACGCGAATCCCACGCCCCCGTGTCCCTTTGGCTCTATATCGTGCCATCCCAGGTACTCACCTTGCCGGCCTTCTTCTCCGCTTCGTCAAACCAGCGGGTGGTAACCACCTTGGTTTCCGTGTAGAACCGGTATCCGTCCTTCCCCAGGCAATGCAAATCCCCGAAAAACGAGCGCTTGTGGCCCGAGAACGGGAACATCCCCACGGGCACCGGTATCCCCACGTTCACCCCCACCATGCCCCCGCCGGTGTGCCGGGCAAATTCCCGGGCGTAGTACCCGCTCTGGGTGAAGATCACCGAACCGTTGGCAAAAGGATTGGCGTTCATGAGTTTGAGCCCTTCCGCAAAATCCCTGACCCGTTTGACACACAGTACCGGCCCGAATACCTCGCTGTCCCCTACGGTCATGCCGGGCTTCACATGATCGAGGATCGTGGGGCCGATGTAAAACCCGCCTTCGTAACCGGGAACTTTGATGTTCCGGCCGTCCAGCACAATTTTTGCCCCTTCGTCGATTCCTTTCTGTATCCAGTCCTCGACAAACTTTTTGTGCCCCGCGTTTACCACGGGCCCCATGCCGGTACTCTTTTCATACGCCGGGCCGACTTTGAGGGCCTTCGCCTTTTCCGCGATTGCCGCTACCAGTTTATCCGCAACACTCTCCTGTACCGCCACCGCCGGCAGGGCCATGCACCGTTCCCCGGCGCAGCCGAACGCGGAATTGATGATCCCCGCGGCGGTCCTCTCAATCGGGGCGTCCTCCAGCACCAGCGCATGGTTCTTCGCCTCGCACAGGGCCTGTACCCGCTTGCCGTTTCTTGCGGCGTTCTCGTAGATATGAAGGCCGACGGAAGTTGACCCCACAAAACTCACCCCCTTGATGTCCGGGTGTTCAAGGAAAATCTCCGCCTCCTTGCGGGAACAGGTAACGATATTGACAACCCCGTCAGGAAGCCCCGCTTCTTTATACAATTCTACAATACGCAGACAGCTTTGGGGGGTGAATGTCGCCGCCTTAATCACGATGGTATTACCGCAGGCTATGCAGATAGGCGTCATCCAGCCCATGGGGATCATGGCCGGGAAATTGAAGGGCACTATCCCCGCGAAAACCCCCAGGGGTTCCCGGTAGAGCACCGTGTCAAACCCGGCGGAGGCGTCCATGAGGCTTTCGCCCATCAGGAGGGAAGGCGCGGAAATGGCCTGCTCTGTTCCCTCCTTCGCCTTGAGCACGTCCCCGGCGGCTTCTTCCCAGGCTTTGCCGTTCTCAAAAGCCACCAGATGTGTCAGCTCGTCCATGTGTTCGATCAACAGGTCCCGCAGCCTGTAGAGGATCTGCACCCGCTTGATGACCGGCGTTCCCGACCAGGCCGGGAACGCCGCCTTCGCCGCCGCGACCGCCTGTTCCACTTCTTCTTTCGTGCAGCAGGGCACTTTGGCGATCACCTCCCCGGTACTCGGGTTATAGGCATCGGTGTATTTTTGTGTTTTGGATTCCACAAACCGCCCGTTGATAAAGGGCTTTAATACTTTCGGTTCACTCATACTATACTCCTCATTCCCCTTTGACATCGGGATCGCTGATCATAATTCCCCGTACCACCGATACAAGGTCATCGTAACTTTTCAGGAAGGCGCGCAGGGTCCGCCGGGTGGCGCCGAAACCGTCAAATTCTTCCGGCTTCATGCCCTTTTCGTCATAGGCCCGCTGGAAATCGGGGAACTTCTTTTCCAGTTCCGCGATGATTACGGGGTCTACCGGATCGTCAATGCGGTTTTTCACCTCCACATCGGAAGCGTTGAATTTCCGCTGCCATTCATAGGGGATAGTCATGGACATGTCGCCGCCGATAAATTCCGACCAGTGGAAGTGGTTCCGGTAGGCAGCGTTGAGAAGCCTGGTCCGGTATCCCCGTTCCTTGAACAAGCGATACGCCTTTTTGGCGGTGGCGACCCCGGCCCATTCCAGATAGCCGGGATTGGTAACGATACCTTTCTTTGCGGCAACGACTTTGAGCCAGTCGTCCAGGCGGCCCACCATAATCGCGCATACCGGGCTCATGAGGGAAACGTCTTTCCCCTCTTTTTCGCGCCGTTCCATCCCCTGTTCCACCGCCTCGGCGGCGGCTATACACTGAGGCACGGTAAAGGATACCGTGACGTTCACGCTGACGCCCCGGTAAGACAATTCCCCGGCAGCTTCAATTCCCGCTTTGGTGGCCGGTACTTTGATATTGTTATTGGGATATAAGGTATCGAAATATACCGCCTGCTCCACAATAGACTTGGCGTCCCGGAAAAATTTTGGGTTGGTCTGAATAGAAAGCCGTCCGTTCCTGCCCTTGTTCTTATCATAAACAGGTTTCAGCAGCTTCGCCGCGTTAACCCCCAGGGTTTCGATAATCCTCCAGGAAATGAAATCTTCCGTTGCCGCCGGATTGTCCCTGACAAGTTCTGTAATTTTCGGCTTCCAGGTCTCCAACTCCTTTTTTAATACCTGTTCCACGATGGTGGGATTTGTCGTTCCCCCGGTAGCGCCGTAGCTTATGGCATCGGACAACTCGGCGGTAGAACACGAATCGTTCCAAAACTCGGTAGGGCTTTTCAACGTCATCTCATGAAGCGGATTTTTGCCGTTACCCATAATGTTTCCTCCTTCTTAATACGGCTTCCACAACATGGCAGCCGGGAATTTGAATAAATCATCGAATTAATTACCGATTTAATTATCGATAATCGATAATTAAACATTGTAACACAGGCCGATGGGCCTGTCAACAAAAAATAAGCGCGAAAATTTTGCCGGTTTTCGATTTTTTTTCTTGACAGCGCAACGGGGCAATGATACAATTTTTAAATAGTCGATTATCGATTATATATAATTTCAGTACCCAGGTACCATAGGAGGCAGTTCGATGAGTGATAGTGGTAAAATCTATGCGGCATTCTTCGGAGACGCGGAGCATCAGGTAGAATGGAAAAACGAGGAGGAAAAGAAACTCCTCTGGTTCTTCGATGATCTGCATTGCCCGCATCCGATATCACCGTTGTATTTCGATATCGGCGGATGGTGGGGAGTCACCTGCGAATACATGTACAGGCGTTTCGGGGCTCCTATCGGGGAACAGTGGATAGCCAAGAAGATAGGGGGGTATGTCTATACAACCATTGTACCGAATTCCCCGGATACGGATTTTAAGAGCATGCTGAATTACTACTTTACGGAGATGCCCATCTATGCCGGGAAGTTCCTTGACTGGTGGAGGGACCGGTATCTGCCGGAGATCCTGAAGAACTATGAGTACATGGACAAGTTCGACGCCGCTGCAAAAAGCCTTGCGGAGTATCTGATTCACCTTGAGGACTGTCTTGACATTCAGGAACGGCACTTCAAGATTCACTGGATACTCAACCTCGCCCAGTTCCAGGCGGGCCTTCAGTTCCGCGCCCTGTACAAAGAGGTCATCGGCGAAATAGACGAGACCAATATCGGCAAGATCATCGTGTCCGACGGCGACCGCAACTGGGATTCTCTTAAGGCCTTGTGGGAGATGAAAGAATACATCAAAGGCAGCCCGGAATTGACGGAGTTCATCAAGAAGCCGACAACGGAGATCATGGCGTCCATTTCGTCTGTTCCCAGCGGCGGCGCCCTCCTCAAAAAAGTGGAAGCCTATCAGGAGGAATACGGTTACAAGTCGGTGTTTCCCCACGAGTACATTTACAAGACCTGGAAGGAAGATCCCACGCCTATCTATGAGGCCCTGCGTATCTACGTGGCGGAGGATTATGATTTTTCCAAAGCCTACGAGAACTGCAAGGTGGAACAGAAGAAAGCCATCGCGGAAATGCTGGGAAAGGTGAAAGACCCGTCAAAGCGGGAAACCCTTGAGAAGGCGATGGACCTTGCGATTCACATGGCGCCCCTCACGCCGGATCATCATTTCTATATCGATCAGGCGTGTTACGCGCGCATGAGGCTCATGTTCCTTGAGCTTGGCAAAAAATTTGTTGACGAAGGCGTCATTGATGATCCTGAAGATATTTTCATGTTTGAGTATGAGGAGATACGCCGCATCGCCTTTAACCGTGAAGCCTTTGACAGCAAGGCGCTGGTAAAGAAGCGCCGCGCCGAAATGGCGGAGGCGGCAAAGCGCGTACCCAGGGAATGGTACGGTACCGCTACTCATTGGCATGTATACGAGGAACCCTATAAGGCGCTTTGGGGCTGGCCCTACAAGTTTGACCGCGAAATGGAACTCAAGAAGGAAGCCGAAGCCGCCGGTTCCCTCAAGGGCCTGCCCGCGTCCCCCGGCGTTGCCGAGGGTATCGCCCGTTTTGTCGCGTCTCCCGCGGAGTTCGACCAGATACAGAACGGCGACATCCTGGTCTGCAAGACAACGAATCCTGCCTGGGTCGTCAGTTTCAGCAAGATCGCCGGCCTTATAACGGACACGGGGGGTGCGCTGTCGCATCCTGCCGTTGTGTCACGGGAATTCGGCATACCTGCGGTAACCGGGACGAGTAAAGCCACGCGGGTCATCAAGAGCGGGATGCGCGTGCGGGTTGATGGCAGCGCGGGCATGGTGACTATACTCGGATAGGGCGATTAAGGCTGTTCCGCAGGATACATCCGCGGTCCGGGATCAGGGAGAGTGTTGACGGTGAGTTATCTTGCATGGTTTGACGAGATTCCGGATGGGGAATTGGCCCTAAAGGCGGGCGGCAAGGGCGCGAGTCTTTGCCGCCTTATCCGGGGAAAGTTACCGGTACCGCCCGGTTTCATCGTGACTTCAGGCGCGTTCAACTTTTTTATGGAAGAGCACGGATTTTTTGACCGGATCACAAAATCGCTTGAAGGGATCGATGTTGACAACAACCAACAGCTTGCCGGCATTGCACAGGACATTCGCGGCACGATCACGGGTACGAAGATCTGTGCGGATCTTGACGATGCGATACGTTCCTATTACGCGAGACTCGGGGTCAGCGCGAATTCGCCGGTGGCGGTGCGTTCAAGCGGCACCGCCGAAGATCTGGACGACGCGAGTTTTGCCGGACAGCAGGAGACATATCTCTATGTGACCGGTGAAGAGACGATCTCCCATTATATAAAATTGTGCTGGGCATCTTTGTACAATGATCGGGCGATCTTTTATCGTAAGCACAAGGGCTTTGGTGAACGCGGCATTTCCATCGCGGTGGTCGTTCAGCGCATGGTCGCGGCGGAAAAATCGGGCGTCATGTTCACGGCAAATCCCATTACGGGCAGCAGGGACGAATGCATGATCGAGGGAAGCTGGGGGCTCGGCGAGGCGATAGTTTCCGGAATTGTGACGCCGGACAGTTATGTCCTGGGCAAGGACGGCGGCATAAAAGACATATTCGTTTCGGAAAAAGAAA
Source organism: Treponema sp. (assembly GCA_031270205.1). Lineage (GTDB taxonomy): Bacteria > Spirochaetota > Spirochaetia > Treponematales > Breznakiellaceae > WQXQ01. The sequence goes on along the minus strand of JAISYA010000013.1, from coordinate 7,348 downwards.
CGATGATTGTGCGCGGTAATGACGGAAGCGGCGTTGAAGAGCTTGAGGTTCCGGAGGATAAAAAGAATATTCAGGTATTAAGCGAAGATGAACTCAAGGGGCTTGTCGATCTCGCGTACAGGGTCGAGCGTTATTTCGGCAAACCCCAGGATCTCGAATGGGCAATTGAAAAGGGCGAGCTTTTCCTGCTTCAGTCAAGGCCGATCACAACTCTGTAACAAACAATATCCGCACGGAAGGAGACAAACATGGCGTTATACACGGAACAAATTTCATGCGTCAATACGGCGATAAGGCTGGACGTTCACAGTGATCCCGCGGTTGAAAGGATACTTGAGGACATGACCTTCCTCAACTACCGGCTCGGCGGCGTCAATTACAGGAAAGGCAGCGACATTGGGGAACCGGACTTCATTTGGTACAAGGATGAATCCGAACCGGGCCTCAGCTTTGACGGAAAGCACGTTGTCCTTAAGGGCGAATGGTATGAAGGCGCGATACAGCGCATCATCGTTTCTTTTATCGCGTCAAAGCTGTTCGCTGCCGGCAGGTATCTCTTTCATTCCTCCGCCGTTAATTACCGGGGCAAAAACATTCTCTTCCTCGGCGGAGAGGGTAACCGCGGGAAGAGCATGAGCCAGATTGAGGCGTGTAAGCGGGGAGCGAAGATCCTTTCCACAGAGACAACGGTGCTTGATTTTGACGGGAACTATATCCTCGGATCACAGAAGGTTTATCTACGTGAGCGGTCAAAAGGTACGGAACGGATAGACAAGCCGGACCAGGACGAAGGGGTGGCAAAGTTCTTTGACAAGGACCCGGAGTACGAGCTTTACAAAGGAGAAGCGAAGATCGACCTCGTCATGATGCCGGACATGGACGGCAATTACGCGACCGTGTCGGATCTTATGTCGGAATACGAAAAACAGTACCAGACCTATCATTGTCTCTGTGATTATTTCGGCCTGCATATTCTGCTGCGGCCCGGTTTCCCCATGCCGGTTTTCGATACGGAGGAACTGCGCCTCAAACGCGCGGGGTTCATTGACAACTTCACGTCTACCCGCCCGTATGTGTATGTGCGCTGCGCGAAACCGGAGATACTGCTTGATGAGCTTGAAAAATACTTGTAGGGGCGAGGGTAACCATGGAACAACTGACCGAAAATGTATATGTCGAAACAAAGATACGGGGCTGCGATCCGGGCATCGTCTTTACATCCGAAGGCGCGGTCTTCATTGACACCGCCCAGTGGATCACCACGCTGCTTGAAATGCGCCGGTTTGCCCTGGAGCGGGGACCGATACAATACCTTATCAACACGGAAGGCCATATCGACCATATCTTCGGCAATCACTGGTTCGCCGGTGAATGTGATATCATCGGTCACGAAAAGATCCTCAACGGGTTTTGGAAGATTCCGCCGTCCTTCAACATGACTACCTACGATTACAGCGTGGATGTTATCAGGCGGCAGGACCCGGACGGGCTCGGCAAGATGCCCCCGGAGGCGGAGTATAAAATCGGATTTCCCAACATCCTCTTTTCCGACCGCCTGTCCCTCAGGGTCGGGCGGCATGACTTTAAACTCTTTTACACGCCGGGACATTCGGACGCGAACATCAGCGTATATGTACCCCAGGAACGGACCGTGTTTGTGGGGGATACCGTTTTTTCCGGCTGCCAGATATGGTTTCACAGTATCAATTTCGACGATCTTTTTCGCAGCCTGGACTTCCTCGGCACACTGGAGGTCGATCACATCGTCCCCGGTCACGGGCCGGTGGTGGACAAAAGTTACCTGTTTGAACAGAAGGCGTTCCTCCACGAATGGCTGCAGGCGGTGGGCTACGCCATGAGCAAAGGGTGGACGAAAGAGGAATGTGTCGAGCGTATCAGCTTTGCCGGGCGCTGCCCCGTTGATATAGGACAGGATGAATGTATGGATTACATACAGACCTACAATGTCATGGCCTGTTACGACTACCTGTCCGCAAAACAAGGAGGCCGTTTTGAAACTTGATTCCGTTAATCATGTTGCCGTCATCGGGACCGGAATGATCGGCGCCGGCATGGCGGCGCTCTTTACCGGCAACGGGTACCGTACCTCCATGTATGCCGTAAACGACGCGGAAGCAGCCGCCGGCCTTGAACGCTATGAACAATACTATGCGGATCTTGTGGAGAAGAAACTGCTCACGGATGAACAGGCCAGAATATGCCGCCGTTACCTTTTTATCACCCAGAATTACCCGGACCTTGCGGACGCCGACTTCATCCTTGAATGTGTCTTCGAGAAGCTCGACGTAAAGTACAGCGTGTATAAAGAAATCGAAACTCATTGCGGGCAATTCAAAGCCATCGCGTCCACCACATCCGCTATATCGGCGGATGATCTTTGTAAAGGGCTTGCCGCGAAGGAGAAACTCGTGGTCGCCCATCCCTACAACCCGCCCCACCTTGTACCCTGCGTGGAAATTGTGCCGGGCGGGGAGACGGACGGCGCGGTATTGAAGCTGGTTGAAGATTTCTTCGTGTCCCTTGGACGCGATCCGGTTGTCATGAAAAAGAGCGTTCCCGGTTTCATCGCGAACCGCCTGCAGCACGCCTTGTTCCGCGAATGTGTTTACATGGTGGAACAGGGCATCGCCGATCCCGAAGCGGTGGACAAGGCATTGAAATCAAGTTTCGCGCCGCGTTATACTTCCATTGGTATTTTCGAACACTTCGATTACGCGGGGCTGGACATGATTTGCGGTATTGAAGATTACCTTTTCCCAAGCCTCTGCAATGCGGACAGAACCCAGGACCTGATTCGGGAACGTTACGAAGCCGGGGATCTGGGATGTAAGACAGGGAAAGGCGTTTACGACTGGAGCGGGATAGACATTGACGACTTTAGAAGGCGTTCGAGCGAGCCGTATTTACGTTTCTTCAACTGGTCTGTACCCGTATCCTGAAAATCGTTTCAACGGAGTTGCCGGATGCCTGAACAAAAGGGAAACAATGTAATCGTCAGAGACGCGGGGGATGCCGGAACCATGGGGTCCTTCAAATACGTAGGCAAGCCCCTGATCCGCAACGACGCCCTCGCGAAAGCGGCGGGCCGGGCGGTTTTCGGCTCCGACATACGTTTTCCGAATCAGCTTTACGGCGCGGTGCTGCAATCGCCGCATGCCCACGCGAAGATCCTGTCCCTGGATGTTTCTGAAGCGGAGGAACTTCCCGGTGTCGTTACGGTGATCACCGGGAAAGATTTTACCGGACTCTTCGGGCAATTCATTGTGGATCAACGCGTGCTTGCCTTTGACAAGGTGCGCTATAACGGAGAACCGGTAGCTGCGGTGGCGGCGGAGACAGAAGCGCTGGCGCGGCAGGCAATAAAACGCATCAAGGTTGAATACGAAGCCCTTGAACCGGTGCTGGACCCGGTTGAGGCGCTGGAAGAAGGCGCGCCCTTGGTCCATGAAAAATGGTCCGGTTATGCGCGTTCTTCCGAAGCGAATCCCCGGGACGGGACGAACCTCTGCGATTATTTCAGGCTCAGGCATGGCGACACGAAGAAAGGTTTTGCCGAATCGGATCTGGTGATAGAGAACGAATTCAGGACCAGCGGCGTACATCACAGTACGATTGAAACCCACTGCGCCACCGCCCAATACGATGGGCTGTCGAATCTCCTTACGATCTGGTCTCCTGCCCAGAGCCCCTTTCTTATACGGAAACAACTTGCCTCGCTTTTTGGTATACCGCAAAAGAATGTCCGCCTCATCTGTACGATGATAGGCGGCGGCTTCGGAAGCAAGTATGAACTGAAAGTGGAACCCATTGCGGCGGCTCTGGCATATTACTCAGGCGGCCGTCCCGTGCGGATTGTCTTCACGCGAAAGGAAGATTACCTGGGCGGCTGCGTACGCGGCATGTCGGTGATACGGATCAAGACCGGCGTTACTATCGACGGCTTTCTGAAAGTGCAAAAGATGGAAGTGTTTTACGATACCGGTGCGTATTCCACCACCGGACCGCGCATAAACTACAACGCCGGCCTTGCTTCCATAACTCCCTATAAAATTCCGAATGTGAGCATTGATGGATACACGGTGGTGACGAACAGGCATATCGCCGCGCCCTACCGGGGCTTCGGCAAGCCGGAAATCTGCTTCGCCTATGAAAATCAAATGGACATTATCGCCGAAAAACTCAACATGGACCCCCTAGAATTCCGGCTCCGGAACATTTACCGTTCCGGGGACATATCGGCTGCCGGCGAGACCCTGCCCGATGTGGGAACCGAAAAGTGTCTGCGCGGCGCGGCGGAACTCATAGGCTGGGAAGAAGGGTACAAAGCCCGGGTCACGCCGGAGGGGAAATTCCGCGCCAAGGCCATTGCCTGCGGCTGTAAGCTGACGGGGACGCCATCAGGTTCGTCGGTGGTACTTAAGTTCAACGAAGATGCCACGGTCACGGTGCTTTGCGGCGGCACGGAACTCGGCCAGGGAACAAACACGGTCATCGCCCAGATCGTCGCGGAGCGCCTCGGTCTGCCTTATGAGAACATTGAGATCGCGCCTGTGGACACCATGTACACCCCTTATGAAAAAACGACTACCGGCAGCCGTCTCACCTACCACACGGGTAACGCCGCGCTCAAGGCCGCCGGCGATGTGATCTCCCAGATAAAAAAACTGGCTGCTATAAGCTGGGGCGTGGAAGTGTCCGCCGTAACGTTTGAGGATGGTGTGATAGCCGGCCCCGGCGGACAGAACATTCGCCTTGAGGAGATCGGGAAGAGCAAAATACTGAGTGAGCAGGAGCCGGTTATCGGGCGCGGACAATTCGCCACCAGCGATATTTTTGTAAAGCCTGACGCGGATCATCAATCCGAAAAACCCACGGCCCAATGGTTCTGGATGGCCCATGCGGTGGAGATCGAAGTCGATCCGGCCACGGGCAAGACAGAAATACTGAAATATGCCGCCGCCCAGGATGTCGGCCAGGCCATAAACACCATGAACTGTGTGCAGCAGGTGGAAGGCGGCGTTGCCATGGGATTGGGCCACGCGCTTACGGAGGAGTTGATCTACGATGACAAGGGAAGGCTTCTGAACGGTAACATGGTTGATTTCAAAATACCTACCGCCATGGATGTGGATTTTGAAACCGGCGTGATCCTCGTCGAAAACCCCGTGCGGGACGGCCCCTTTGGGGCGCGGGGCATAGGGGAGCCGCCCGTGGTGCCTGTGGCGGCGGTGATAAGCTGCGCCGTGTCCCGGGCCACGGGAATCAGGATGAAGGGCATCCCCCTGAAAGCCTGCAAGGTGCTGAAGATCCTCAAGGATGAGGGAAAGAGGAGGATCTGAACTATGCTGCCGCCCTTTGAATTGCTGCGGCCCCGAACGCTTGATGAAGCCGTCGCCCTGCTTTGCGAAAAAGGCATGTCCTGTAAAATACTCGCGGGCGGCACGGATCTGCTGGTCAAGATGCACGAATCCTTTGACGGCCCCGCGTTCGTTCTCGACATAAAGGGCCTTGAAGCGCTCAGGGCTTTCGGGGAAACGCCGGCGGGCGGCTTTACCGCCGGCGCGCTCACCACGCACTTCACCCTTAGCCGTGACGCCGTCCTCAAAAAGCGCTGCACCGCCCTGGCTGAAGCCGCCGAAAGCGTCGGTTCCCTCCAGATACGGCACAGGGCAACGGTGGGCGGCAACATCTGTAACGCCGCGCCATCGGGTGATACCCTCGGCCCGCTTCTGGCGCTTGACGCTGTGTTTGTCGCCTATGGACCGGGAGGCTCCCGGCAGATACCCGCCGCCGGTTTCTTCGCCGGGCCGGGGCGCACGGTCCTTTTGCAGGGCGAGCTGCTCAAGGAGATCCTCCTGCCGCCCCAGGAGGACGGCATGGGATCGGCCTACATCAAATTCGCCCGGAGGAAAGCCATGGACCTCGCCCTTCTCGGCGCTTCGGCGGCCCTCACCCTTGACGCGGCGGGCTGTTTCAGCCATGTGCGCGTGAGCCTCACGACTGCCGGGCCCACGCCCATGCGGGCCCCGGAAACGGAAGCCTTCCTGAAGGGCCGGGCGGCCAAGGAAAGCGTTATCGCCGAAGCCGGGCGGATTGCCTCCCGTGAGGCCAAGCCCCGGGGAAGCTGGCGTTCCTCCGAAGAATACCGCCGGGACATCCTCGAAACAATAGTGCCCGCCGCGATCAGGAAGGCAATGCTCCGCGCACAAGGCCCGGAGGCGGACCGGAGGCAGGGATGAGGGAAAAGACGATACACGTAACCGTAAACGGCAGGACCTGCAGCCGCATTGTGGCGGTTGAAAAGACATTGGTGGAATTTATCCGTAACGATCTTCACCTTACGGGAACGAAGGAAGGCTGCGACGAAGGGGAGTGCGGGGCGTGTACCGTTCTTATGGACGGCAGGCCCGTCAACTCCTGCCTGGTCCTGGCGGCTGAGGCGGACGGGCATGAAATTCTCACTGTGGAGGGCCTCGCAAAAGACGGTACGCTCCATCCGCTCCAGGAAGCCTTCATCAACACGGGCGCCATACAATGCGGCTACTGCACGCCGGGTATGCTCCTCACGGCCCTGGCGATCCTGAACGAGTTCCCCCATCCCACGGAAGCGGAGATACGCAAAGGGATAGAAGGAAACCTGTGCCGCTGCACAGGGTACAACCGTATCATCAAGGCGATCAAACTGGCGTCGAAGTCCCTAAATGGGAGCCGGCCCGGTCAGTTGTCATAGCCGGGGAACGAAGAAGCCGTCTGCGCACTCTATACGCAATATAGCAATAAAGGCGCAAATATTGTATACTGAATCCGGAGGCACAGGTTCCCGCTGAAGACTGTACGGGCGGTATGAATACAATAGAATACAATATATTATGACTAAATCAATAGAAAAGAAAGTCCTGAGCGAGCATATCAAAGAACAAATCATGGAAGCGATCTTTGAGGGGGAATTTAAGCCGGGTGAACGGTTGGTGGAAAGCGTTCTGGCCCGGCACTACGGGGTTAGCCATGCGCCAATCAGGGAAGCGCTCAAGAGTCTGCACACCCTGCGGCTCGTGGACTTGCAGCCCTATAAGGGAGCGGTGATACGGGAACATACAAAAGAAGACATGAAGGAATTCTTTGTAGTCCGCTCCTGTCTGGAAGGGCTTGCGGGCCGGATTGCGGCGCGGGTTTCCACTCAGGAGGATATTGATGATTTGCAGAGCATCCTTGACGTAATGATCCGTGCCGCCAAGGAAGGGGACTCACAAAAGCGAATTGAGATGAATGAAAACTTCCATGCACGGCTTATTGCGGCCTCCAGGAACAGCCTGCTGATAGAAACCAC
>JAISYA010000237.1 GCA_031270205.1 Treponema sp. | reverse complement strand
GCCAGGACGCGGACTTGCACCACGACAAACGGAAATACCGGGGCGCCATTGCGGGGGTGGTATTTGGCGAGAATGAGAAAACGTATGCCTTAAAGCAGGGCTTTTATGTGATAGAGCCGTCGGGGGAGACGTTTAACATTATTGAGCCAAAGGGCGACTGTTATCCGAAAGAATGGTAACAGCGCCGTGAGGCGCACGGGTGGGGCAGAGCGCAATGAGCAAAGAGCGAATCTTCATTCTTCATTCTTCATTCTTTGCTCACTGCTCTCTGCTCATCGCTCATCATTCTTCGCTCTTCATTCATCATTCTTCCTTCGCTCCCTGCTCTTTGTTCCGCCGCTACGCTTCGCTGTCAAACACGGTCTTGCCCAGCGCGGACTGTTCGCCCGAAATGCCGGAGCGGTATTTTTCCAGGGAGCGTTTTTCGCGCTCCAGTTCCTTAAACGAATACAGCGTAACGCCCTGCGGGTTTATCTCCACATCGGGGATTGACCACGCGCCCATTTCCTTGATCACGCGGTCCTGGGCGGCGGGCAGGTTCCGGGGGCGGCATTCGGGCGCGTCGCTTTTTATCGCGCCGCTTTCCACTTCCAGGGGGCGTTCCCAGATGTGGCGGAAGCCCAGGCGCTTCAGGTTGCGGAGTTTGATATGCTCGTTTTCCCTTTTTTCCCGGCGGAAACGCAGGGCGGGGACGAGCCAGAACAAGAGGGAAAAAACCAGAGGCACCAGGCCCAGGCCCACGCCGATGAGGGGAAGGGGGTTGGCGGCAATATACCCGAAAAGCAGATAGGCGACGGCATAGATGCGGGAAGCGGCGTTGAATTGTTCCGGGGTGGCGATTATACCGGTGTTGAAGGCGTTGTACAGAAAGTAGGAGCCGAAAAAGAGGTTCACCGTGTTGATAATACCAAACCAGACGTTCATGTTTTTGGGATTGTCCGAGAACTTTTTAAGGCGCTGGAGCGGGGCGGAAAGACCGGAGAACGAGCGGTCCGCGGTATCGGCCCTGAGCAGCAGCTCGTCAAAGCGGTAAACGAGCGCGCCCTCGGCAGTAGCCTCGGGGCTGCCGCCGAATTCCGCGCAGCAGGCCATGATCGTCTCCTCGGCGGCGGAGACGTCCCTGCCGGTTAGGGCCATTACCTCGGGCTGGGAGATGACGCCCCGGTGGGCCTGGATGTAGGCGATGATCGCCTTTTTCTCGGCGGCGGCCCAGCCTTTGTTCGGGTCTTCCTCGCCGAACACAAAGGAAAAAATCGCCCGGTGCAGCGGACGCTTGTTTTCCCGCGCGGGGCGGCGGCCGGCCTCGTAATGGCGGTCCAGGGAGCGGGTCAGCTCCGAGTAGAACCAGAGCCGCCAAATAAGGTTGAAAATACCGGGGCCGATGTACAGGCCCCCGCCCCGGCGGTTGTCGGAACTGCGGGAGTTTGCCGCCACGGAAAGGAAGAGGCTCGCGAAGGCAATGGCCATGAAGAGCGCGAAATAGCCGACGAGCATGAGCATGATCCAGACTTTGAAGACCAGGACCGAGAACGTGCCCAGGCCGGACAGGAAAGCGGCGGAAAAGCGGCGCAGGGCCGCGCCAAAACCCCGGTAGCGGCTGACAAAGCCCCGGGGAAAAGAGTAGCGTATTTCGCCGGATTCGGTAACTTCCAGGCGGCCGGAGAATTCGTCGGCGGCGCGGGGGAGGAGTTCGCGCACCTGGGAAAGCGGCAGGGCGGTGGCGGCGCTGATATCCGCTACGGTCGCGCCTTTGCGCCGCCGGGCCAGGGCCGTTGTTATTTTCCGGTAGGCTTCCCGCTCGCGCATAAAGGAGGGCATGGCTTTTTCTTTGAGGGGTTTCATTTTTTGGTACGGCCTCCGGCGTCTTTCAGCAGCGAGCTTAAGGTAACGCTGCCGAGGTACTCTTTGACCAGCTCGGCGGTCTTTACCCATACCTTGTGGCTTGCGCAGCAGGGGCTCCGGTCACATTCCGCAAGGTGTTTGTCGCAGGGGCCGGCGTCAAGCTCCTCCCCAACGGCGTCGAGGATGTCCTTCACGGTGAGCTGGTCCAGGGGCCGGATAAAGGAAAAGCCCCCGTGGGGTCCCCGGACCGATTGTACAATACCGGCTCTTTTCAACTTGAAAAATATTTGTTCCAGGAACACAGGGGAAATTTGCTCTTCCTCTGAAAGGCTGTGAATAGCGACCAGTTCGCCGTCCTGTCCGATTCTCGCCAGGGCCAGTGATGCGCGGAGCGCGTAACGCCCCCGGGTGTTAATTCTCATGGAAAATCCTCCTGTGGGCGTTTACGGCGGCATTATCCCGAAAGCGCCGCCGCCTGTTTTTGACTAAAATTATAATATAATGAGCTTAAAGAAAATACAAGGTAAAAATGCATGGTAAAACAGAAAAATCCCCCTGCCGCGCCCGGCGGCCTGCTGCGCCGTTCGTGGTTTGCTTGTCTCCGGCTCATTTGAAAAGCTTGAGTTTGCCGTATTTGTGGAGTTTGCCGTTGTTCCGCCGGTTTCCCTCGTCCATGAGCTTTAGTACAAACGAGGCGAAGCCCGCCTCGTTTCCGGCGTCGGAACAGGAAAAGCCCATGGTAAGGTACGGCTCGCTGAAAGCCGAGGATAAAAGGCTTCGGGTAAAAGCCTGGAACGAGGCCAGGGATGAAGGGCCAAGTAAATCCGCCGCGTTGTCTTTTTCCCCGCCGGAATTGATGTCGGTATACACGAGCGCCAGGGTTCCCGACTGCCGTGCGCGGAAAACCGCGGTTAGTTCCCTTACCAGAAAGAACCAGCCTTTGATATGATCGTTTACCAGAATCTCGATATACGGAAGGGGAAGCTCCGCCGCGCTCCGCCTTATCGAGGGAGGGGCGCAGATCAGAATTGCCTCGTCAATACGCTCCTGCCGGTTTTCCGCGGCCAGTACCAGGGTCCGGGCGGAAATGGGGCTGCCGGGATTCCACTCCAGGGGGATTCGCCCTGTTTCCACGGCGCCGGCCCGGATGCCGCTTGCCGGCGTCTGGGGCCGCGGCGGTTCGGAAAGGCGGTTCGGTATCAGGGCGGCGGAGAAATGTTCAACCCGTTTTGCCGTTTCGGTCTCTATGGCGCGGCTAAGGGCGGATTCATTTCCGGCGATTAAAATTCCCCTGGTCATGGGTACAGTGTATACAGCGGCGTCCATTGTAGCAACTGTCCGCAAATGGGTATACTCAAATCATGCAAAACAGTAACACGGGACACACACGAAAAGCGGTTTTTCTTGACATTGACGGCACGCTGATTCCCCAGGGGCAGGCCATGCCCGGCGCGGAAGACGCCGCCGCGGTTGAACTGACGCATAACGCGGGGCATCTCATTTTTCTCTCGACCGCCCGATCCCTGGCGAATATTCCCCCGGAGTTTACCGCCGCCCCCTGGCTGGACGGCATTGTGGCCGCCGGAGGCGCGCACGTACTGCTGAAGGACGCGGCGGGACTTACAACCGTGTATCATACATTCATACCCGTAAAACTATTATCCGCAATGTATGAACTGTATGAGCGTCTCGGTAAATGGTGTTTGTTTGAGGGCGAAACCGATCTCTTTGCCGTTGGGCGCGTTACCACCCTTCTTCTTCCGCGCGAACCGCTTGCGCTGGAACATAAAAATGATTTTGTCACCAAATACCCGGACACGGCGATCAGCAAAATAACCATGGAAGGCGATATCGCCGCGGCGGAGCGGGATATGTTCGGTGATATTTTGCATCTGTACCCCCAGACGGTCCACCACGACGGAATCATCAGGGGGGAAAGCAAATCCAAAGGTATGCTGATGGCGCTTGAGGCGGTGGGGATACGCAGGGAGCACAGTATCGCAATCGGTGACAGCGCCAACGATTTGGACATGATCCGTGCTGCGGGAACCGGTATCGCCATGGGCAACGCCTGTGACGAACTCAAGGCCGCCGCCGCGCATATTACCGGCGATGTTATGCGGAACGGCGTCGCCCAGGCGCTGCGAACGTATGTATAGTATGGAGAAGCGGTTCCAAAACCGCAGTCTTGGGCACACTGCTCGTATGTTTCCGGCAAATACGGTATATTCGTGATATGAGAATACTGCGGGCGCTTATGATAGGCGATGTGGTAGGCGAACCGGGGCTTGAGGTTTTGGAAGCCCGCCTGCCGTCCATACTGAAAGAGTACGCCGTTGATTTCGCGGTGGTAAACGGGGAAAACGCCGCCGCCGGCTTTGGCCTTACCGAAGCGGCGCTGGGGCGGATCATCGCCGCGGGGGCGGATGTAGTAACGTCCGGCAACCATATCTGGGAAAAGCGGGATTTCTGGCCGGTTCTGGACAGCGAAGAACGGATACTGCGGCCGGCGAATTATCCCGCAGGCGTATCCGGCCGGGGGCAGGTCCGTATTGCAAAAGCGGGGGCGCATTGGATAACGGTGAACCTGCAGGGCCGCGAATTGATGACGCCCATTGATTGCCCCTTCCGCTGTTTTGACGCGATTTTGAACGGGCAGAGCGGCGAAAAATCTCCCGGCCCCCCCATTATCCTCGTTGATTTTCACGCCGAGTCCACCCGCGAGAAAGAGGCTCTGGCCTATTACCTTGACGGCCGGGCCAGCGTGGTTGCCGGAACCCACACCCATGTACAAACCGCCGATGAGCGCCTGCTGCCCAACGGCGCCGCGTACATCACCGATTTGGGCATGACCGGCATTACCGGCGCGGTAATCGGCATGGACCCCCAAATATGCCTGGACCGGGCGCGCAAGCAGGTACAGTACCGCCTGGAACCTGCCGCTCAAACGCCGGAGGCGGAAGCGGTAGTTCAGGGCATTGTCGCCGGGATTGACGCGGACACCGGCAGGGCTGTTTCCATTCGGCGGATATGATCGGGGACAGTGCGCCCGGCAGCCGCATCGAGCAATAGCGGTTCTATCGATACCCCCATATACGCGCTATCAGCATCTCAACATAGGCTATATCGATACCTCAACATACGCTATGTCGATAGAGCAATACAGGCTATGTCGATAGAGCAACATAGCCTATATCGATACCTCAACATACACTATGTCGATACCCCCATATACGCTATGTCGATAGGGCAATACAGGCTATGTCGGTAGAGCAACATACGCTATGTCGATTGAGCAATACAGGCTATGTCGGTAGAGCAACATAGGCTATGTCGATAGAGCAATATAGGCTATGTCGGTAGAGCAATACAGGCTATGTCGATTGAGCAACATAGGCTATGTCGATTGAGCAATATACGCTATGTCGATGCCTCAACATAGGCTATGTCGATTGAGCAATACAGGCTATATCGATAGAGCAATATAGGCTATGTCGGTAGAGCAATACAGGCTATGTCGGTAGAGCAACATAGGCTATGTCGATGCCTCAACATAAACTATGTCGATACCCCCATATAGGCTATGTCGGTAGAGCAACATAGGCTATGTCGATGCCTCAACATAGCCTATATCGATACCTCAACATACACTATGTCGATACCCCCATATACGCTATGTCGATGCCTCAACATAGCCTATGTCGATAGAGCAACATAGCCTATGTCGATACCCCTATATAGGCTATGTCGATGCCTCAACATAGCCTATGTCGATAGAGCAATACAGGCTATGTCGATAGAGCAACATAGCCTATGTCGATAGAGCAACATACGCTATGTCGATACCCCCATATACGCTATGTCGATGCCTCAACATAGCCTATGTCGATAGAGCAATACAGGCTATGTCGATTGAGCGATAGAGGCTATATCGGTATGTCAATTGAGGCTATATCGGCCGGTTAATTGAGGCGGTATTGGCTGGTCAATAGCGCGTATATCGTTCGACCCGGCAGCGGCCGGATCGGGCCGCTACTCACGCGCGGTCAGGCTGAACTCCGAGCGCATTTCCCGGATGTTTTTCAGCAGGGCGGGGCTGTCTCTGGCGCTGCGCTGCGTGCATATCCGCAGGGTGTACCCGGCGCCCGGCGTCAGGGCGGGGACGATTATCCTGAGCGCGCGGCTCTGGTTCACGGCGATTAACTCGGCGCGAACGGTGTGCCCGGCGCTCTGGAAAAACACTCCTACCTGGGCCTGGTGCGCCTCGTCCCCCCCGATTTTGAGGCCGCGGCCGCGGATGGTCAGCAGGTTGCCGATGGTGGCCGCGCCGTTCACTTCGCCGGTTTTGGCGTCCAGGGCGCTGCCGATGCGGCCGTTCTCGTCCTCGATGCCGTCTATGCGCACGGTGCAGTTGGCCGCGACATACCGGCGGAAGGACCGCGCCGGCCGTACCCGCACTTGCGGCAGCATGCCTTCGGACAGGGCGGTCTCGCCGCCGTCGTAGCCGCCGGGAAAGCGGAAGTGGGTGTTAAAGAGATCGGTCTTGACGCGGCAGCCGTCCGCGCTGAGGTAGTGGATAAGCCGGCTGGCCGCGTTGAAGCCCTCCTCAATGACTTTGGGGTCGGTTTCGATGTTATACACATCCGCCTTGCTGGCCACTTCGTGGATGTCCAGCACCGGCGACATGACGGCCTTGAGGCGGTAGGGCTTCTCCGCGTCCGGCAGGGTGGCGCGCACGAACTTGGCCATGATGCTGTGCCGTACGTCCGTATCGGTAAAATCTAGTGCCATGATTGCTCCTTTGCCGCCGCGGGCGGCATCCGTTGCACGCGGCAGCTAGTCGTCCGCGCTCCTTACATTAAAGCGCGGTACTTCAGCGCCAATTCCTTCGCCTTTTTTGCCGCCAGTCCGCTGTAGCGTTCCGGCCGCTCAAAGAAGGATAGCGCTTCATCAGGGGAAGCGACAAGGCCCAGCTCCGCCATTTTGCCGGCGATCCGCCTGAGCGCTGCGGGTTCCGCGGCCAGGGCTTCGGCAAAACTCAGGCGCTCGCGCTCGGCCTTGAGGGTGATTTTGCGGATTACTTCGTGGGCGTCCGAAACGCCGCTTTCGGCCAGCAGAATATACGCGGGTTCCGCGAGGATGCCGCCGGGTATACCGCCGCGGCGCAGGTTCGCGAGCAGGCGTTCCCGGTCGGGGACGAGACCCTCGATGACGGCGGCCATGCGGGAAACCGCCAGGCAGAAACCGGCGACATACTCGGCGATAAAACGCTGGCTTGCCGAATTGGAAAGGTCCCGCTGGTGCTCGCTGATTTGATCCATGAAGAACGTGTTGACCCTCGGCATAAAGGCTTTCCACAAACTTTTAACGTGCTCCGAGTTCCAGGGGTTGCGTTTCTGGGGCATGGTGGACGAGCCGACCTGGTCCGCGGCAAAGCCTTCCCGCACTTCGCCTATTTCGCTGCGCTGCAGGCCGCGGAGATCATCGGCAAGGTTGGCGATGATCCCGAAGGCTACGTTACATTCCAACAGCAGCCTGAGCAGGTACTCAGGCTCCACCAGCTGCGTGGAATGTTCCGAAGGCTCAAGGCCGAGTTCCGCAAGGTAGCGGCGCTCAAGCGCTTCCGGGTCCCGCGCGATCATGCTTGCGGCGTTGTACGCGCCCACCGCGCCGGAGAGTTTGCCCTTTAATTCCTGCGCGCGCTTTTCGATTTCCAGAATTGATTTTCCCAGGCGGGAAACATATTCGGCGACCGCGAAGCCAAGGGTGATGGGTACTGCGTGCTGCCCGTGCGTGCGGCCCACCTGCGGCGTCTCCGCTTCGCGCCCGGCAAAATCACAGAGCAGGCGTTCCAGCTTTTTGAGCAGCGGTAAAACCGCCTCGCGGACCACGCCGGCCATGCGCCAGGAAAGGCCCGTGTCCAGAATGTCCGCGCTGGTCGCGCCCAGGTGCACCAGCGGCGCAAACTCCGCCGGCACTTTCCGTTTAAGCACATTAACCAGCGCCCTGATATTGTGGCGGGTTTTCTCTTCCTCCTCGTACACTTCGCCGGGCCGCACTTCGCCGGCGGCCTTTTCCAGCGCCGCCTGCGCCGCGTCGTCGAGCCTGCCCCGCGCCGCAAGGTGGGCGCGGACAAGGGCAATCTCCGCCTTTACGCAGGCGTTAAGCGCGGCTTCCTCGGAAAGCCAGGGCGTGAGCGCTTCAAAAACGGCTTCCTCGGAGAGTGAATACCGGTGGTCGAGGGGCGAAATGTTGCGGAAAATATCGCGGGTTTCCATACGCGATAATGGCATAAGGGGAAGGGGGCTGTCAAGGAAAGGGAGAGAACTTTTCTTCTATACTTGAAATTCGTATACTTGAAACTTTCTCCGCCAAAGACTAGAATAACAGTATCCTACCAATACTGAGGAAACGAATGGCTGAAAAAAAGATGGTTATGATTGACGGTAACAACGCTGCGGCTTATGTGGCCCACGCGCTGAGTGAGGTAATCGCGATTTATCCGATTACCCCTTCCAGTCCGATGGGGGAATTCTCGGATGAATTTTCCGCCCAGGGACGCAGAAACCTGTGGGGAAGCATCCCCGATGTTGTGGAGATGCAGTCCGAAGCGGGAGCGGCGGGGGCGGTGCACGGGGCCCTGACCACCGGCGCGCTTTCCACCACCTTCACCGCTTCCCAGGGGTTGCTGCTGATGATCCCCAATATGTACAAGATCGCCGGCGAGCTGAGCTCCACGGTCTTCCATATCGCCGCGCGGGCGCTGGCTACTTCCAGCCTTTCGATTTTTGGCGATCATCAGGACGTGATGGCCTGCCGTCAAACCGGCTGGGCAATGATCGCTTCCAACAATGTGCAGGAAGTGATGGATATGGCCCTTATCGCCCACGCTGCCACCCTGCGCGCGCGGACGCCCTTCCTCCACTTCTTTGACGGTTTCCGTACCAGTCACGAGCTGCAAAAGATCGAGGAGATCTCCTACGAGGTGATGCGGCAGATGATCGACGACGAGATGGTGCGCGCCCACCGTCTGCGGGGGCTTACCCCGGAGAGTCCCTCGATCAGGGGCACGGCCCAAAACCCGGACACCTATTTCCAGGGCCGTGAAGGGGTTAACCGCTACTACGAAAAAGTACCGGGGATCGTGCAGGCCGAGATGGACAAGTTCGCCAAGCTCAGCGGGCGCTCGTATCACGTGTTTGACTACCACGGGGCGAAAGACGCCGAGCGGGTGATCGTCATCATGGGTTCCGGCGCGGATACCTGCGAAGAAACTGTGGATTATCTGAACAGCACGGGAGAAAAAGTGGGCATGGTCAAAGTGCGGCTGTACCGGCCTTTTGACGCGGAACTCTTTGTAAAGGCCCTGCCGGCCACGGTAAAATCCATCGCCGTGCTGGACCGCACCAAAGACCCGGGCGCTCTGGGCGAGCCGCTCTTTGAAGACGTGATCAGCGCCTGCGGGATTGTTACCCAGCGGGGAAACGCCCCCTGGAAATTCCAGTTCCCCCGGATCATCGGCGGCCGCTACGGCCTCGGTTCCAAGGAATTCACCCCCGCCATGGTCAAGGCCGTTTACGAAAATCTTTCGGGCAGGCAGGTTGAAAGCTTCATCGTGGGCATCAAGGACGACGTACAGGGCAAGAGCCTGGACTATGACGAGCACTTTGTGCTGGCCGAAGAGGGCATGAACGAGGCGATGTTCTACGGCCTCGGTTCGGACGGCACGGTAGGCGCGAACAAAAACTCGATCAAGATTATCGGCGACGCCAAACCGGATCTGAACGCCCAGGCCTATTTCTCTTACGACTCCAAAAAGTCCGGCGGCTTCACTGTTTCGCACCTGCGCTTCGGCAAGGGCGCTATCCGGCGGCCCTACCTTATCACCAAGGCGGATTTCCTGGCCTGCCATAAGTTCTCCTACATGGAAACCTACGACATGCTGGCCAATATCAAGGAAGGCGGCACCTTCCTCCTCAACAGCCCCTTTAAGGCGGCCGATATATGGAAAGAAATTCCGGTGGAAGCCCAGCAGCGGATCATCGACAAGAAGGTACGGTTTTTTGTGATTGACGCCGCCGAGATTGCCCGCAACAGCGGCATGGGCAACCGGATCAACACGGTCATGCAGGCCGCCTATTTCAAGATTTCGGGCGTGCTGCCCCAGGACGAAGCGGTGAAGTATATGAAGAAATTCATCGAGAAGTCTTACGGCAAAAAAGGCGCGGACGTAGTCGAGAAAAACTACAAGACCGTTGACGCGGCCCTGCTTGCGGTTGAAGAAGTGAAGTATCCTTCCTCGACCGAAGGCGCTATCCACATGAAAAAACCCTTTGCCGCGGCCAAAGACAACTGGATCAGGGAAGTGCTGGGAACCATGTCTATCCAGGAAGGGGACAAGCTCCCGGTAAGCAAAATTCCCGAAGACGGAACTTTCCCCACCGGCACTACCCAGTACGAAAAGCGCTCCGTGGCCGAGCGGGTACCCGTGTGGAATCCTGAGGTCTGTATCCAGTGCGGCAACTGTTCGGCGGTTTGTTCCCACGCCTGTATCCGCATGAAGAACCTGAGCGACGCCGAAGCGGCAAAAGCCCCCAGGGGCTTCAAGACCGCCGCCATCAAACCCAAGGCAGTGGACGGCAAAAAAGCGACCCTGGTCATTTCCGCCGAGGACTGCATGGAATGCGGCGTGTGCATCAACGCCTGCCCGGTCTCCAAAGATCAGAGTAAGCCCTGCGCCCTGTCATGGAAATCCTATTCCGATGATCCGGAATATCACACCGAACAGGTGGCGGTCTGGGAATATTTCCAGGGCCTGCCCGAAACTCCCGCCGCGGAACTCAACCTTGGCTCTACCAAGGGCCTTGCCTACAAGCGGCCCCTCTTTGAATTCTCCGGCGCGTGCGGCGGCTGCGGCGAGACTCCCTACGTGAAACTCCTCTCCCAGCTTTTCGGCGACCGGGCGGTTATCGCCAACGCCACCGGCTGTTCCTCGATCTACGGCGGCAACCTGCCCACCACTCCCTACTGCAAGCGGGCCGACGGCCGCGGGCCGGTCTGGTCCAACAGCCTTTTTGAGGACGCCGCCGAATTCGGCATGGGCATGCGGCTCACCAGCGACAAGCTGAGCGTACACGCCGGGGAAATGGCCGCCAGGGCCAGGGGCGAAGGCATCTGCGCCGCCCTGCTCGACAAGATACTCGCCAACACCCAGGCCGATGACGCCGCGATTGAAGAGCAGCGCAAAAACGTGGACGAGCTGAAAGCCGCCCTCAGGGCCGATTCCAGGCCCACCGCCCAAATGCTCCTCTCGCTGGCCGACTACTTCATCAAGCGCTCGGTGTGGATACTGGGCGGCGACGGCTGGGGCTACGACATCGGTTACGGCGGCCTTGACCACGTCATCGCTTCGGGCCGGAATGTGAACCTCCTCGTAATGGACACCGAGGTCTACTCCAACACCGGCGGACAGATGTCCAAGGCCACCCCGGTCGGCGCGATTGCCAAGTTCGCCGCGGCGGGCAAGGACATCACCAAAAAGGACCTGGGTGCGATGGCCATGAGCTACGGCTATGTATATACCGCCAAAATCTCCATGGGCGCGAACATGGCCCAGACCATCAAGGCCTTCCGCGAAGCGGAATCCTACGACGGCCCCTCGATCATCATCGCCTACTCCCACTGCATCAACCACGGTATTGATATGTCGAAAGGCCTTGAACAGGGCAAGGCGGCGGTTACCTGCGGCCTCTGGCCCCTGTACCGCTACGATCCGCGCCTCAAAGCCGAAGGCAAAAATCCCTTCCAGCTTGACTCGAAGGATCCGGCCACGAGCCTTGAGGATTTCATGTACAAGGAAGTCCGCTTCAAAAGCCTCAAAGCCGCCAGCGCCGACCGCGCCGACACGCTCCTCGCCAAAGCGAAAGCCCAGGTCGAGCGGGTATGGAAGGAGTACAAGTATCTGGCTGAAAGGCCGTTCTAGCAGCCTGCCAAGCGGTTTGCAGGGTAAAAAATTGCCCTCAGGTGATTTTTGGGGGCGCGAGACGCGGCAAACTGCCGGCACAGGGAAGGGGAGTCTGCTCAAACGTTACAGCGGCTGGGCCGCCGCGTTTGGGCAGGGGTCTCCTTCTTACTTCAGACAAACCGCTTCGGCGAGGTTCAGGGCGCCTTCCTTGATGCTCATATTGTCGTAGCGTATCGAATCGATCACCTTTCCGGATTTGTTGTAATAGTTTATCTTAAAGGAATAAATCCCCGGCGCGATATTGAAGCCGCCCACATAAGCCCTGGCGGGGAAATAGCGGGAAATGCGGAGGTCCGCCTGTTCACTTGCCTCCGCGAAAATCTGGGTGCTAATGCTGAGGATGCCGAGAATCAGGGAGATTTCGGCTTCCTCCTCTGTTTCCTGCGCGGCAATATCCAGCGCCGAGGAGCTGAGGCCTTTAACCATGGCGCGTAATATTGATTTTAAATAAATAACATTTTGACGGGCCTTGAACGTTTCCCGCGTTACCGCTTCAATATTTTCCAGCAGTTCCAGCTTGAAGCGCTGGCCGTGATCAAACACGACTTCAATTTGTGTTACCTCGGAAGGGCGGTGTTCCAGCTCCGGCAGGGCGATTTTAGCCCAGCGCGGACCGGGCAGGGGGATTCGGAGCGTGCGGCTCTGCTTGACCGGAGAAAGTCCGCTAAAGGCAATCGCGTTAAACCGGGCCATGCCTTTGGGAATATTCAGTTCGCCGGAAATGGAAGAAGGCGCCGGATAATTGTACACGGAAGGGGCGTTGGCAAAGGCAAGCCGCAGTCCTTCGCTGTCAATCCGCGCGTCATCATACAGTCCCTCGCTCCGGTAAAACAAGAGCCCCAGATAGCGGGCCAGCGCCGAATCGGTAAACTTCCCGGCCGCCTGGAGATTAGCGGGAAGATTCCCCTGCCCAAGTTCAAGGGCTTCTTTCTGGAGCGCCGTTGTAATCACATTGTATTTTGTCGAAAGCCGCGCCGTCTTGTTGTTCATCCGCCGGATTTCAACCATGGCGTCCTCAAGATTTCCCCGGTAATAATAGTTAAGCGCGTTAAAAGAATTTATGTAGATATCCTCGTAATCCTCGCCCGGATATTCCAGGACGGTGTCGTTTAACAAATAGGAACCAATTTCCCGTGTAACACTTCTGGTATACGCCGCTTCTATCGCCTGTTCGCCGCTTTCAAGGAGCCGGGAAGATTCCGCATAATCTCCCGCATAGTGACTGAGCATACCCTTGTCCAGAAGATAGAGCAGGCGGTCCTTTGAACCCGCGTACAGGGAATTTTTTCTCTTTTCCAAAAGCGCGGCGCTTTCAGCGTAACGGGAATCTTCCGCCGCGTTGTCAAGTTTCGTGAATGAGCCGGTAGCGCAGGAAAAAACGAGGAGAGCCGCCGCGCAGCACAGGGGAAACTTTGTTGATTTGAAAAAAAATTCAGCGGATCCCATAGAATTTTAATATATAGCGGCATATTTTTTTATACAAGATCAAATTGCAGGCAAACCAGAGCGGGCGCATTACAATATTCCCGAAAACACCCTCTGGCCGGCATGGTTTTATCTGTAACGCGGCCAGGGGAAGGCTGCCGCAGGCCTGGAGAGAAGGTTCATTCTTATGGTAATGCTTGAGAATACACATAGCCCGGCAGTTTGCTGCGTTTCGCGCGTTATAATCCAGGGCATCGCGCAATCTTGCAATTCGACAGGCATTATGCCAAAATATACCTACCCGCGACACTAGCTCATCCGGATAGAGCAGCGGCCTTCTAAGCCGCAGGTGGGCCGTTCGAGTCGGCCGTGTCGCGTATCGTTCCTTGCTGTTTGCGGTTAAATTCCTGCTCTATACCGGCAGAATATTCATCTCTGTTCCCAGCGCTTTTGCGGCCTGCTCGGCATTTTTTGTGCCGGTGATGATGACCGGGCAGAGGGCGTTTTGTGACGCGAGCGCCTGAAAGGCGGCGGTAATTTCGCTGCCGGAAAGCGCAATAAGCCGCTCCAGCTTTCTTTTCCGGTAGCTGTCCTCAATGC